>CAXUIR010000317.1:0-3513 GCA_964251005.1 uncultured Acetobacteraceae bacterium
CCAGGGAACAAAAGTTTTTTGGTTCTTTTTTTCAAAAAAGAACCGCTTGCTTGCTGATTGCGGCATCTGACGGTTCACCAACACTTCGGAAAGCCGTCTCCCAGATGCGCGCTACAGAGGCTCCGCGACAGCCGGACCGAAGTTTTCTGCTGCCTTTTTCAAGGAAGCAGGGCTTGTTTTCCTGCCGTGCTACAAAGCTCATCGGCGTCCACGGCTTTCGCAACGCGCTCCTAGGCCAGTCTGGCAGACACCTCTCCGCCGCCTGTGTTGCAAGACCCGCCCCCCTGCGCCACATGGCACTCAGAGAGAGTTGGGAGAGAAACAATGGGTGGATTGAGCATCTGGCACTGGCTGATCGTGCTGGCGGTGATCCTGCTGCTGTTCGGCGGCGGCAAGGTCAGCACGCTGATGGGCGACTTCGCCAAAGGCATCAAGGCGTTCAAGAAGAACATGGCCGAGGACAACGACGTCTCCATGGAGGCGACCGAGCGCCCTGCCGGTTCCATCGCGGCGCCCAACGCGCCGGCTGCGGCCGCGGCGCCGCCCGCCCCCCCCGCCCCGCGCGCGCCCCGCCCCGGCCCGCCTAGCTGCGCCGTGGCGGCGGGCCCCCGCCGCGCCCGCCGGCCGCCCGGGGGGCACACGCCGGCCAAGGTCGCCGGCACCGCCACCTTCGGCATCGACGTGCGCGTGCCCGGCATGAAGGTGGGCACGGTTGCCGCCAGCCCGGTCCGCGGCGGCCGCCTGCTCGGCATCGACGAGGCCGCCGCCCGCGCCGTGCCCGGCGTGCGCGACGTGGTCCGCCTGCCCGGCGCCGTGGCCGTCATCGGCGACCATTTCTGGGCCGCGCGCCAGGGCCTGCAGGCCGCCAAGCCGCACTGGGACGACGGGCCGAACGCCACCGCCGATACCGCGACGATCCTCGCGGCGCTGGGCGACGCCTCCAAGCGCCCCGGCGCCATCGCTCGCAACGACAACGACGCGCCGGCCAGGATCGCCGCCGCCCACACCCGCGTGGACGCCACCTACGTGCTGCCGTTCCTGTCCCACGCGCCGATGGAGCCGATCAACACCACGCTGCACATTCGCCCGTCCGGCGCCGACCTCTGGGTCGGCACCCAGGTGCCAGTCCGAGCGCAGGCCGCCGTGGCAAACGCCGCCGGCCTTAAGCCGGAGCAGGTGACGGTCCACAACCAGCTCATGGGCGGCGCCTTTGGCCGCCGGCTGGACGTGGACAGCATCGAGCAGGCCGCCGCCATCGCCAAGCAGCTCGCCTACCCGGTCAAGCTGGTCTGGACGCGCGAGGAGGACATCCAGCACGATCTGTTCCGCCCCGCCTACCACGACGTGCTCTCCGCCGGGCTGGACGAGCACGGCCAAATTACCGGCTGGCAGCACAAGACCACCGGCTCCTCGGTCACCGCGCGCTGGGACCCGTCCGACATGAAGGGCGAGCTCGACCCCGACGCGGTGGAGTCGGCCGCCAAGACGCCCTACGACCTGCCCGCCGTGCACGTCTCCTACGTCCGCTGCGAGCCGCAGGGCGTGCCCACCGCCTGGTGGCGCGGCGTTGGGCCCACCCACAACGTCTTCGTGGTCGAGAGCTTCATGGACGAGTGCGCGGCCGCTGCGGGCCAGGACCCGGTCGCCTACCGCCGCACCATGCTGCAGCGGAACCCACGCGCGCTGGCGGTGCTGAACCTCGCGGCTGAGAAATCCGGCTGGGGCACGAAGCTGCCGAAGGGGCACGGCCGCGGCGTGTCGTTGCAATACGCGTTTTCGTCGTTCCTGGCGCACGTGCTGGAGGTGGAGGTGACGCAAGGCGGCGACATACGCCTGCACCGCGCCACCGTCGCCATCGATTGCGGCCAGCGCGTCAACCCGGACACCGTTGCCGCGCAGATCGAAGGCGGGCTGATCTTTGGCCTGTCCACCGCGCTCTACAGCACCATCACCCACGCGCATGGCCGCGTCGAGCAGAGCAACTTCGACGGCTACAGGATGATGCGCATCAACGAGGCGCCGCACATCGAGGTGTTCCAAGTGGAAAGCGGCGAAAACCCGGGCGGGGTGGGCGAGACCGGCACCGCCGCGTCGGCAGCCGCGCTGGGCAACGCCATCTTCGCGGCGACGGGCAAGCGGTTGCGGACTTTGCCGTTCGGGTTGGGGGCGTTGCAGTCGGCTTAGCGAGAGGCAGCAAGCAAGCGGTTCTTTTTTGAAAAAAAGAACCAAGAAACTTTTGTTCCCTGGAGTGCACGCTGCGGGAGAGTCCGCGACAGCAGGAGCAAAAGTTTTTTGCTGCTTTTTTTCAAAAAAGCAGGCCTTGCCTTACTTCAAGGTTATCAACTATCTCCGCGTCCTACACAAACCCCGCCACAGCCCGCGGCTGGTAACCAGCCTCCAGTGTGGCAACCTCGCCCGCATTCAACTGCAGCGTGAGCCCGGCCAACGCGTCCTCCAGATGGGCCATCTTGCTGGCGCCGATGATCGGCGCGGTCACCCCTGGCTTGGCCAGCAACCACGCGAGTGCCACCTGCGCCATCGGCACGCCCCGCGCCTTGGCCACCGCCTCGACCGCGCCGACGATCGCGCGGTCGCTCTCCTCGGCGCCGCGATACAATGTCTTGCCGAACTGGTCGGTCTCGGCGCGCCTGGTGGGGGGCGCCTCCGTCCAGGGCCGGGTCAGCTTGCCGCGCGCCAACGGGCTCCAAGGGATCACGCCCACGCCCTCCTCGATGCACAGGCCGAGCATCTCGCGCTCCTCCTCGCGGTAGAGCAGGTTGAGGTGGTTCTGCATCGAGACGAAGCGCGTCCAGCCGTGCAGCTTGGCCAGGTATAGCGCCTTGCAGAACTGCCAGGCATGCATCGACGAGGCGCCGACGTATCGTGCCTTTCCGGCGCGCACCACGTCGTGCAGTGCCTCCAGCGTCTCCTCCATCGGCGTCTCGGGGTCGAAGCGGTGGATCTGGTAGAGGTCCACGTAGTCCATGCCGAGCCGGGTCAGGCTCGCGTCGATCTCGGCGAGGATCGCCTTGCGCGAGAGGCCGCGGCCGTTGGCGTCGGGGCGCATCGCGCCGTGCACCTTGGTGGCGATCACCAGCTCGTCGCGCGGCACCGCGCCGCGCAGGGCACGGCCGAGTATCTCCTCGCTGGAGCCGGCGGAGTAGACGTTGGCGGTGTCGAAGAAGTTGATGCCGGACTCCAGCGCCTTGCGAATGAAGGGGCGCGCCTCCTCCTCCGGCAGCGTCCACTCGTGGGCGCCGCGGTCGGGGGCGCCATAGCTCATGCAGCCGAGGCAGAGCCTCGACACGCTGAGGCCGGTGCTGCCGAGGCGCCGATACTCCATGATGGGGAACCCTCCGGTTGACGGACCTTTGCAGGTGCCATCCAGGGAACTAGGGCACGGGGCGACGAAGGGGATGGAGCCCGCAAGACATCGGCTTGTCTCCAAGCGGTCGGGTCAGCGGCGGTAACATGCCCAGGGGTCGCCGCCCTTCAGGGCCCAGGCCGCTGCAC
>CAXUIR010000318.1:0-3510 GCA_964251005.1 uncultured Acetobacteraceae bacterium
CATCGGCCCCGCCTATGAGGACAAGGTGGCGCGGCGGGCGATCCGCGCCTGTGACCTGGCCGAGCCGGACACGCTGTCGGACAAGCTGGACGAGCTGCTGCTGCACCACAACACGCTGCTGTCGGGGCTGGGCGCGCCGGTGTTCGAGAAGGCGGGGCTGCTGGAGGGGCTACTGGGGCTGGCGCCGCGGCTGCTGCCGTTCATCGAACCCGTCTGGGAACGGCTGGACGCGCTGCGACGCGCGGGCCGGCGGGGGCCGCCGCCTGATCGCCCAACCCGCCTGGCGCCCGGCCGGGGCCAACGCCGGCCGCGACCGCTACCACGCGCTGTTCAACGAAACCGTGGTGGCCGGCTACGTGGTGGACGTGGCGTGCGGCACCCATGACCCGGGGCGATACGAGTGGCCGACGCTGACCGAGAGATGACCACCGCCGCGGCGCCGGCCCGGCTTCGCGTCCACTGCTGGCTGGGCGTCCACTGTTGGATGTGGCGTTCGCAACCGGTGACGCAGGAAGCGGCACGTGGCCGACGCTGATCGACGGTTGACCACGGCGTCGAACTGGGCACCCGTTGGGTCGGCCTCTCTTCTCCCGCTCGCCCTCCTGCTGTTCGTGGCGTCCGCCTTTGCGCTGCCGAGCGGGCCGGCCTACGCGCTGGTGTTCTACGTGCTGGTGCTGCCGCCGGCCCTGCTCGCCGCGCGCAGGGTGCTGCGCAGCCTCGATGCCGGCGCCCTGCTGGCGACGGGGCTGGTCGTGTGGTCCGGGCTCACCCTGCTTTGGGGGCACGACGACCACCACCGCTCGGCCCGCTTCGCGGTGGACAGCGTGATAACGCTGGTTTTCCTGCTCGCCATGCTGGAGGGCCTGGCCACCGCCGCGCAGCGCCGCGCACTGGGCAGCGTGCTGATCTGGGCCGGGGCGGCCAACGCCGCGCTCTCCGTCGTGCTGGGGCACTTTTTTCCTCTGCCGACCGAGCGACTGCACGGCTGGGGCGTCACCAGCCACCCGATTCTGGGCGCCTCGGTGATGAGCATGGCCTACCTCACCGCGCTGACCCGCGTGCTCGCCGAGCGGCGGCTGCGTCTGGCGCACCTGGCCGCCGGCGCCGCGATGACGGTGTTCCTGCTGATGACCGAGAGCCGCGGGCCGCTGCTGGCGGCGCTGGTGGCCACGCTGTTTCTCTGCCTGCAGGGCCCCTGGCGCTGGCGGGCGCTGGGTGCCATGGCCGCAATCGGCCTGCTCTGGGCGTTGCTACCGGCCGCCATCCGCCACCACCAGGAGGCCGCGATGGTCTCCCGCGGCTCCTCGCACCGCTTGCAGATCTGGTCGCGGACGCTGGAGTTGATCAGGCAACGGCCACTGTTCGGCCACGGCCTGGCCGCCAACCTGGACCTGCCGGGCATCACCTTTCCGCACGACCTTTATCTTTCGGTGCTGTTCTACAGCGGCGCGGTGGGGTTCGTGCTGTTCGCGCTGCTGTGCGTCTGGGTGAGCCTGGCGTTGTGGCGCGGTGCACGCGGCGCCGAGCGGCTGTGGATGGCGGCATTGTGGGTGGACGCGCTGCTGTCCGGGCTGACGGATCTTGGGCAGATCACCAAGGGGCCGGGGCCGATGTGGTTCATCTTTTGGCTGCCGGTGGGATTGGTGCTGGCGAAGGAAGCAAGGCCCTCTTTTTTGAAAAAAAGAAGCAAAAAACTTTTGCTCCCTGTCGGGTGATTCTCCTGGAGCGCGCGACAGCGGAGTCAAAAGTTTTTTGGTTTTTTTTCAAAAAGAACTGCTTGCTTGTTTACCCCGCCCGCAACAGCCGAGCCCCTTCTGCGCCGAGCCAGGCGCTCGCCGCCACACGATGCGGCGAAAGCGCGTCGCACAGCGACCAGAACTCCGGCGCGTGGTTCATGTGCCGCAGGTGCGCCACCTCGTGGCCCACCACGTAGTCCTGCACGAACGGCGGCGCCATCAGCAGCCGCCAGCAGAACATCAGCACGCCGTCGGCCGAGCAGCTGCCCCAGCGCGTGCGCGTGTCCTTCACGGTAACCCGGCGGACGGTCAGGCCGGCGCTGGCGGCCTTGGCCAGCGCCTGGGCCGAAAAGCGCCGTCGCGCCTCTGTGCGGAGGAAGTCGGCTACCCGTCGCGACAGGAACTCCGGGTCGCCGGAAACGAAGAGGGCGCCCTCCTCGACCCAGGCGCCGCCGCGCCCTGACGGCACGTGGCTGATCGGATGCGGCACCCCGTCGATGGCGACCAGCGCGCCCGCTACGAACGGCTCGGCGGCCGGCAGCGCTGCGAGCCTGGTGCTGACCCAGTCTGCGTTGCTGGTCAGCAGGGCGATGCCGGCCGACTTCGCCGCGCGCATCGGCAGGGTGACCACGACGTGGCCGTGCCGGGAGTCGATCCGCAGCGTGATGCGGCGGGCGCGCCGGCTGCGGCGCCACTGGACGGTCGCCTGGCCGCCTGGCAGGTGCAGCGACTCGGGAGGAAGCGATCTCACGGCAGGCAGGATGCGGACAGCCACGCGCCGGTGCAAGGCGCGCGACGCGCAGCCGAGGCGGCCTGGCGGGCGAAGACCCTAGCTGACCGCTCCGCATTTGAGGCAGGTGAAGCTGGTCTCGTCGGCGGTCCGGCCGAGTTGCTCCAGCTTGAGGTCGCCGGACACGTTGTCCAGGGCGAGTGACTCGCTGGTCATCAGCGCGCCGGCATCTTGCGAGAAGGTTGCGTTTCCGGTGGCCCCGCAACGCTTGCAGGTGAGAGGCACACTCCATTTTTGTTTGTTTTCCATCGCTGCAGTCTGACACAAGCGGCAGGTTCGGCAAGTGCGGCCACTTTCAGGCGGGCGGCCTAGACGTGTACACAAGCCGCCGTCGCCCGGTGCGTTGCTGGCCTGGTCCTGCACGCGGAGGTGGGGAGAGCGGGCTTACGTTCTACAAACCGGATCGAGAACGAACGCCTGCGTGATGGCGTGGGTGGACGACACCTGCTTTGGAGAGACGGTCGCTCTGGGGGAGTGGAAGAGAAGAAAGGCCTTCTTTTTCGAGAAAAAGAAGCAAAAAGCTTTTGCGAGCGCTGTCGCCGACGGCCGCAGCGACACGCATCACTGTGACGGGCTGCGGTAATGTCTGGGCGTGTTGGCGAACTCGTTGTCCAGCCTCGGTTGGCTTGCGGGAGGATAGTGGAACCGAACGTGAAATGAATAGCTGCGAACAGGTGTCACCGGGACAGGCGAAACCCTCCAGGTCGCAGCCGGAGTACGGGCAGGCCTGGCTTGCTGTCGCGTCAACCTGGCACTGCGCGGGCACAAGGCCGAACAAACAAGGACGCATGCTCGTTTGCCCAAATGCACGGCAAGGCGGGTGGCGCCACGAGATCACAACGTCACGCGTGACTACACCGAACACACGCCGGAACACTCCGCGCCGCGACGATATAAAATTGATAACAGCCCGCGTTGAGGATGACCTGCGCAAGGCAAGGAAGGCCTTCTTTTTTGCAAAAAAGAAGCAAAAAACTTTTGCTC
>CAXUIR010000319.1:0-3508 GCA_964251005.1 uncultured Acetobacteraceae bacterium
AAGAAAGCAAGGCCTTCTTTTCGAGAAAAAAAGCAAAAAGCTCTTGTCGCGGCTGTCGCGGACGGCCGAAACGCCACGCCTCAAACGACGGGTCCGACGAGAGCAAAAGTTTTTTGGTCTTTTTTTCAAAAAAGAACTGCTTTCTTCCTCCCTACCCTTTTACACCTCCCACTTGCCCCCGCCCCTGATCCGACTACTCTTAGCTCAACAACTCACTGACCGAACCGGTCGGTCAGAAGCCGCGAGACATCAATGGCCGACATCGAGCCCGCTCCCGACCAGCCGGATCGACAGGTCAGCGCGCCGCCGCGCGCGGACCAGGGCGGCCAGCGCCCGGGACCAGGACGCCAGGACCAACCCAGCCAGCAGGACCAGGACAAGCGCCGGCAGGAGGACGCCGACCGCAAGCAGGAGCTGCGGCGCCAGCGCGCCAGGCCCTTCGTGCGGGTCGGCATGGTGGTCATCCTGATCGGCCTGATCGCCGGCGGCATCTACTACTGGCAGTCCACCAAGGACATCGAGACCACCGACGACGCCTACACGGACGGCCGCGCCGTCACCATCGCGCCGCGCGTGACCGGCCAGGTCGTCTCGCTCGACGTCAACGACAACCAGTTCGTTCACCGCGGCGACCCGCTGATACACATCGACCCGCGCCAGTATCAGGCGTCACTCGAGCAGGCGCAGGGTCAGATCGTCGCCAGTCGCGGCCAGTCCGCCGCCGCCACCCAGGCCTACGCGGTCGCCCAGGTCAGCTTCCCCGCGCGCCTGCAGTCGGCCAAGGCACAGTTGCTGGACGCGCAGGCCACCCTGTTCAAGGCGCAAACCGACTACAAGCGCCAGCAATCCATTCCGCGTGCGGCGACGAGCGGCCAGCAGGTGGACTACGCGACCGCCGCGCTGCGCTCCGCCGAAGCCCAGGTTGCCGTGGCCGAAGCAGCCGTTGCGCAGGCCACTCCGGTGAAGCCGAACGTCGAGCAGAGCAACGCGTCCATCCAGCAGCTGAAGGGCTCGCTTTCGGTCTCGGAAGCCAACCTGATCCAGGCGCAGCTGAACCTCGAATGGTGCGTCGTGCGTGCGCCGCAGGACGGCTGGATCACCCGGCGCAACGTGGAGCAAGGCAACTACGTCACCCCTGGCCAGCAGATATTCTCCATCGTCTCGCCGGAAGTCTGGATCACCGCGAACTTCAAGGAGAATCAGCTGAACCGGATGCGCCCGGGCCAGCACGTCAAAATCGACGTCGACGCCTACCCGTCGCTGAAACTTACCGGACACGTCGACAGCGTACAGCTCGGCTCAGGCAGCAAGTTCACCGCGTTTCCGCCGGAGAACGCTACCGGCAACTTCGTCAAGATCGTGCAGCGCGTGCCGGTGAAGATCGACATCGATGGCGGGCTTGATCCGAACTTGCCTTTGCCTCTGGGCATTTCTGTCGGGCCCGTTGTCGATCTTAAGTAAGCGAGCGGTTCTTTTTTGAAAAAAAGAACCAAAAAACTTTTTCTCTTTGGTACCCGTCTGTGGAAGGGTCCGCGACAGCCGTGACAAAGCTTTTTGCTTCTTTTTCTCGAAAAAGAAGGCCTTCCTTCCTTCGTTTCAGGATAGCACCACATGAGCGGCTCGCACGGCACCGGCTGGAAGCCAAAGGGCAACCCCTGGCTCATCGCCGTGGTGGTCACCGTCGCCGCCTTCATGGAGGTGCTCGACACCACCATCGTCAACGTCTCCCTGCCGCACATCGCCGGCAGCCTCTCGTCCAGCTACGACGACTCCACCTGGGCGCTCACCAGCTACCTCGTCGCCAACGGCATCGTGCTGACCATCAGCGGCTGGCTGTCGGACGTGTTCGGCCGCAAGCGATACTTCCTGATCTGCATCGGCATGTTCACCGTCTGCTCGTTCCTCTGCGGCACGTCGCAATCCCTGCCGCAGCTGATCATCTTCCGCCTGGCGCAAGGCTTCTTCGGCGGCGGACTGCAGCCCAACCAGCAATCCATCATCCTGGACACTTTCGAGCCGGCGCAGCGCGGCAAGGCGCTGGGCGTCGTCGCCATCGCCACCATCGTGGCCCCCATCCTCGGCCCGACGCTGGGCGGCTACATCACCGACAACTTCAGTTGGCGCTGGATCTTCTTCATCAACGTGCCCATCGGCATGCTGGGCATCTTCGGCGTGGCGGCACTGGTGGAAGACCCGCCGTGGATCAAGAATAGGCGCAGCCGTGGCGTGGACTACATCGGCATTTCGCTGATCACGCTCGGCCTGGGCTCGCTGCAGGTCGCCCTGGACCGCGGCGAGGACGAGGACTGGCTCGGCTCGCCGTTCATCCGCGTCATGCTGCTGCTCGCGTTCCTCGGCATCACCGGCGCCGTGGGCTGGCTGCTGACCGCCAAGAGGCCGGTGGTGAACCTGCACGTGATGGGCGACCGCAACTTCGCCCTCGGCGTCACCTTCATCGCCGCGATGGGGTTTATTCTTTACTCGAGCGCGGTCATCATCCCGCAATTCGCCCAGCAGGTGATCGGCTACACCGCAACGCTCGCCGGCCTGATCCTCTCGCCGGGCGGCGTGGTGATCATCGTGCTGATCCCGCTCATCGGCCGGATCTTGCCGCTCATACCCACCAAGTGGCTGATCACCGTCGGCTTCACCGTGATGGGATTCTCACTGCTGTACTCCAGCCATCTCACGCCCAACCCAACGTTCCTCAACCTCGCCCTCATCCGCACCTCGCAGGCGCTGGGCCTGGCCTTCATGTTCGTGCCGATCTCGGTCGTCGCCTACTCGACGCTGCCGCGGGAACTGAACGGTGACGCCGCAGCGCTGTACACGATGTTTCGCAACGTCAGTGGCTCCATCGGCAGCTCTGTGGCAACCTCGCTGATCACCACACGCACGCAGGTGCACACGGCGTATTTGTCGCGCTGGCTGACGCCGCTGAACCAGCCCTACAACGCACTCCTGCAACAGGACCAGGCGACGCTGGTCAGCATGGGCCACGCCGCCGCCACCACGCACGACACCGCAGTAGGGCTGGTCTACCAGACCTTGCGCACACAGGCCTCGGTGCTGGCCTACTCGGACGTGTTCCAGGTCTGCGCGGCGGCGGCGTTCTGCATCGTGCCGTTTACGTTGATGTTGTCCAACGTTCGGCCTGGGAAAGGGGCTTCGCCTGGCGCGGGGCATTAAGCAAGCAAGCGGTCTTTTCAAAAAAAGAACCAAAAAACTTTTGGTTCTTTAGGGCGCGTTGGTTGAGACGCGCGTCACGCAATCGATGAGTGGAACACCCAGCTTCAGCCTCCTGGATTTAAAATTCTCGCGCGTTGAGGCTGACACGTTGTTATACCAGCCGGCCTTGATGCTTTCTCACAGAAAGCAAGCAGTCCTTTTTTTAAAAAAGGACCAAAAAACGTTTGACTCCGCTATCGCGCGCTCTCCGGATAGGTCCGCGATAGCGGAGACAAAAGTTTTTTGCTTCTTTTTTCAAAAAAGAAGGCCTTGCTTGCTT
>CAXUIR010000320.1:0-3499 GCA_964251005.1 uncultured Acetobacteraceae bacterium
GTCCACCAGGACGAGATGGGGCTCCGTCACCCCCGGCGCGCCGCCCGCATCGGGTCACGCCGCGACCGGACCCACCTCTGGCAACGCGCCGGCCGCGCCCGGCCCGATGGCCACACAATTGCCACCACAGCCGCCGGCCGCGACCGCGCCTGCGACCGTCCCGCCCTCAGGGACGGCCACGGCCCTCGCTGCGCCCCCAATCGCCACTGCGCCTGCCGCCACGCCATCCAGACCTGCGGCCGAAGCTGAAGCCGTTCCATCGTCCGTCGGCGCAGTGCAGGCGGCCCCGCAGGCGGTGCGCGACTTCCTAGGCGGGGCCAAACCGGTGCCGGTTACCTTCCACTTCAAGCCCAACTCGGCCCTGCTGAACAGTCACGGCGACCGCGATGTCGCTCACCTCGTCGCCTACCTCGCCGCCCACCACGCGAGCGGCGCGCAGCTATACCTGGCAGGCTTTACCGACAACCTCGGCAGTCCTGAAGGCAACGTGGAGTTTGCCAAACGTCGGGTGGCGACCGTCGTGGCGGCGCTGTCAGCGGCGGGGGTGAAGCCTGCACACGTTGCGAGCTTCGGGGCGGAAATGCCGGTGGCGGACAACGCCACACCGCGCGGACGCGAGGAGAACCGGCGGGTGGACGTGTATCTGGGTCAGTGAGAGAAGCAAGGCGTTCCGTTTTGACGGGCGGCAAACGTTCGTCTCCGTTGCCGCCATGCGGCGGTGACGACGGGTCTGCAAGTTTGATCATCGTCGCAGGCCGGCCTGCAAAGCCGAACGCATGAGGCTCTCGCGATGGGCAAGCTGATCGGCAACGCACGACCGATACTTACGGTGCTGCTTGCAATCGTTGCGTGGCTTCCATGGGTGAGGCCCCGCCGTCCCTGGTGGCTTGCCGCCGCCATTTTCTATCTTCTACTCGACGAAGCCGTTACCGTTGAACCACCGCATATTCCCGGAACGCACTGGAACTGGCTCGGCAAGGCGGCGCCGATCCTGCTCGCGCTCGTCATTTTGGCACTGCTACGTCCCGGACGCGACGAGACTGCGCTGCGCTGGCCTGCCCATCCTGGCGAGTGGCGGTGGACCGTCGCCGGCATCCTGGGCGCGGTCCTGTTTGCCGGGGTGGTGAACTTCGCCTTTCGGGACCACGAGATCCCAAGCGCCGAGCACCTTCTCTTCCAAGCCACGATGCCGGAGTTTGCCGAGGAACTCTTCTGGCGATGTCTTCTGTTCCTGCTGATCGGACGGGCGTACACGCATCCTGATGGTCGCCCGAACCTGCCGGCCGCGTCGATCGTCAGCACGCTTTCCTTCGGGCTTGGTCACGGCTTCAGCTTCGATGCTGGAGTAGTCGGTTTTGCCTGGCTGCCTACGCCACTGTGTTCGGCGCGTGGCTCGCGCTGATCAGGCTGCGCGCGCGCAGCCTCGCGGCGTTGGTCATGTCTCACAACGCCGCAAACGTCTGCGGCGCCCTGGTGAGCGGATTACCTTGAAGCCTTATACCAGCCGCACTCGATGCTGACTCACAGAAAGCAAGCAGTCCTTTTGTGAAAAAAAGGACCAAAAAACTTTTGACTCCGCTGCCGCGCGCTCTCCGGAAAGAACCGCGACAGCGGAGGCAAAAGTTTTTTGCTTCTTTTTTTCAAAAAAGAAGGCCTTGCTTGCCTCCCACTGTCAACCTCCAGACCTCTTGGTATTACAAGAGGCGCGCCGGAACTTCGCAGACCCGCTAACCGCAATTAAGGCGCTTGCGCGGGGCTTCCGCGAAAAGCCGCTTGCTGGAAGATCAGCAGAAAGCGTTTGCCGTATCATCGGGAGTTTCAAGCTGCGTGCGGCGGACATCCGCACGGTTGCCTGCTTTGGCTTCAAGGCAGAAGGGCTTGTCGCCCTACTCCGCCGCCAACGTAATCTTCGCCCCGCCGTTCTTGCGCGAGTAGCTCTTGTAATAAGTCGGGAACGTCGCCACGATCTCGTCTGCCAGCGGCACGCGCCCGTGTTCCTGCACGAATGCCATCAGGAACGCGATGTAGATGCGCCCCAGCGTCAGGGTCAGGCTGCCGGCGACGCCCGCGTTCAGCGCGCCGCCGATCAGCGAGCCCGGCCCGGGGATCAGTTTCAGCGCCGAGCCTACCACCCAGCGTCCGGCAACCGAGAGGGCCACGCACCCCAGCACGGTGGTCAGCAACTGCAACACGGCGGTGCGGTCCAGTTCCAGCCCGAAGGCTGCGGACACGCCAACCAGCATGCCGGTCTGGATCGGCGCCAGCGAGAGCGCGTCTGCCAGCGGGATGGGGATCACCGCGGCGGCGGCGGCGGCGGCCGCAGCGGCGTTGACGTAGTCGTTGGCGGTCTCGCGGTTCAGCTCCAGGCTCACCTTCTGCGCGGCGGCGAAGGCGGCGCGGTGTGCCAGCGGCAGGGCACGGAACGTCGCCATCACCAGGTCGGACAGGCCGTGCGCCGGGCGGTTCGGCTTGGCCAGCGCGCGCACCGGCACGATGGCGTAGCGCGGGATGTTGTGCGCGGTGAGGATGCCGTCGACGATCACGGCGAACTCCTCGTCGTCGTCGTATTTCGTCAGGACAACGATCGCCGGCACGTTGTAGGCGGCCAGCACGCGCAACACGTCCAGCTCGCAATCCTGCACGCGGCTGCTCGGCTGCGAGATGCACAGCCAGCCGATGTGCAACTGGTCGCGCGCGTCCTTCATCGAGCGGCACTGTTCGATGGCGGTGCGCAGGTCGCCCACCGTGTTCTCGTAGTCCTTTGCCTCCAGCCCCTTTGTGTCGAGGATGCGCAACGGGATCTTCGTCGAGCTGAACCACTCGGCACGCTGCGTCACCGGCTGGCCGGCTGCGGTTTTCGCGAAGTGCTCGCCGAACACGGCGTTGACCAGCGAGCTCTTGCCCACGCCGGTCTGTCCGGCCACCAGGATGTTTACGTGGCCGATGCTGCGCAAATGCTTCGACGTCTCACGCAGCAGCGGCGTGATCATGTCCTGCTCTTCGCTCTCGGCCGCACCCTCCTCGGGCACCATCACCTCCTCGCCAGGCAGCAGCCGCAGCAGGTTGTTCAGCGACTGGGTGACGTTCTGCGAGGTCAGCGGCGAACCGCCGAGCTCGATGCCTTCCACGAAGGAGAGCAGGCTGTGGTCGATGCCGAGCGTCGGGCTGGTGCGTATCTTGTCTGACGAGAGCTGCACTACCAAGCTGGGCGCGATCGTTGCGGGCGGTGCACGACGCGGCTCGAACGGGATCATGATGAGTAGCCTATACTATGGCCTGGCCACAAGCCATCAACTTCGTTACAAATAACCGGTTTTCTGGCCTACCGAACGATCGCGGCCCGGGCGGGGCGTGGAGGCTTCGTTCAACGTTCTGCTCAGGCACGTGGCTCGCCCGCGCTGAAGCGGGACCTTGCCTCATGCTGTCCGGGACGCATGCTCCTGCGAGAAGAAAGCAAGGCCTTCTTTTTCGAGAAAAAGAAGCAAAAAGCTTTTGCGAG
>CAXUIR010000321.1:0-211 GCA_964251005.1 uncultured Acetobacteraceae bacterium
GGCCGCACTCGGCCAGCAGCACCGGGTCGGGCCGGGCCATCGCGTCCCACACGATGGCCGCCCAGGCGCCCAGCAGCTCGCCGAACATCTGGCTGATCTCCGGCGCGGTGGTGAAGTCGGCGAACGGGTCGTGCGTCGCGTAGTAGGCGGCGTTGGCTCGCGCCATGAACGCGTCCAGCCGTTCAGCCAACCGGCGCCGCCTCCTGCGTCC
>CAXUIR010000321.1:250-3480 GCA_964251005.1 uncultured Acetobacteraceae bacterium
ACAAATACCCGAGAAACGAATCCGGCTCGCGGAAGAACTCGCCGATGATCCGCGCGATGCCATACCCCACCAGGAATATCCCCGTCAGCATGCCGAACCTTGCCCGGATGCGCTCCCGACGGGAGAACGCCCACACCACCAGGAACAGGACAAGCCCTTCCATCAGCGCCTGATACAACTGGCTGGGGTGGCGCGGCACCGCGTCCGGCGCGCGCGGAAACACCATGCGCCACGGCAGCCAGTCCGGCGCCGGCCGCCCCCACAGCTCGCCATTGATGAAGTTGGCCCCAGCCCGATCGGCGTCACGATCGCCATGCGGTCGGCAAACCCCAGCACCGGAATGCCGTTACGACGGCAGAACAAAACGATGGCGGTGATCACCCCGATCATCCCGCCGTGGAAACTCATCCCGCCGGTCCACACCGCCGCGATCTGCAGCGGATGCGTCAGGAAGAAGCCCGGCTGGTAAAAAAGGCAGTAACCAAGCCGCCCGCCCAGCACCACGCCCAGCGTCGCCCAGGTGAGAAAATCGTCCGTCTGCGTCAGGCTCGCCACCGCCGGCGTCAGGCGCACCAGCCTCCGCATCACCTGCCAGCCCGTCACCAGCCCCACGATGTAGGCCAACGCGTACCAGCGTATCTGCAGCGGACCCAGATGCAGCAGGACCGGGTCGAACTGGGGAAACTGCAACGGCGCGCTCATCGGTATCGGTCCGCCTGGCTGAGGTAGGTGTCCACGTAACGCCCGACGCCATCTTCCAGCCGGGTGAACGGCGCGGTGTAGCCGGCCGCGCGCAGCCGGTCGGTCCGCGCGCAGGTGTAGGACTGATACTGCGCCCGCAGCGCGTCCGGCATGTCGACGAACTCCACTTCCGCCCGCACACCTGCGGCGTCCGCCACGGCGTGCGCCAGCTCCAGGTAGGTCCGCGCCTCGCCGGTCCCCACGTTGAACAGGCCGCACACCTGCTTGTTGTCGAGCAGCCAAAGCACCACGGCAGCGCAGTCCCCCACCCAGACGAAGTCGCGCGCCTGCGCCCCGTCCGGCAAATCGCGCCGGTGCGAGCGGAACAGCCGCGCCGGCCGCCCCGACGCCAGCTCGTCGTACTTCACCTTCACCACGCTGACCATGCTGGCCTTGTGATACTCGTTCGGGCCGTAAACGTTGAAGAACTTCAGCCCCGCCCATTGCGGCGGCCGCGGCCCACCTCGCCGCAACGCCTGCATCACTCCCCGGTCGAACACGTGCTTGGACCACCCGTACAGGTTCAGCGGCCGCAACCGGTCCAGCAGCGCCGGGTCGTCGTCGAACCCGCCCTCGCCGCCGCCATACGTCGCCGCCGACGACGCGTAGATGAACCGCACGCCGTGCTGCGCACACCACGACCACAGCTTGCGGCTCAGCTCCACGTTGGTGCGCCACACCGCGTCGCCGTCGGTGGCCATGGTGCCGCTGATCGCCCCCATGTGGACCACGGCCTCGACCGGCGGCCCGCCGGCCAGGAAGGCGTCCAGCTCGGCCGGACTCACCAGCCGGTCCGGCGGGTGGGTGGCCAGGTTGCGCCACTTGCCGCCAGCGCCGAGACGGTCGGAGACCACCGTTTCCACGCCGCGCTGGACAAGCTCGGCCTGCAGGTAGCTGCCGATGAAGCCGGCGCCGCCGGTGACCAAAATCATGCGGCGGGTTATAGGGGGTGGGCTGGCGGTGACAAACCGAAGGAAGAAAGCGCTTCTTTTTGAAAAAAGAAGCAAAAACTTTTGCCTCCCTGGGGCGCCGTGTGACTGCCAGCTCGTTCAACTTAGGAATGCATACCATGGCCGAACGCCCGCGCTTTTTCGACGACCTGGCTGGGGTGGCGGGTGGTGCGCTGTCCGCGCTGGCGGGGCTGCGCGAGGAGACCGAGGCGATGGTCCGCGCCCGCGTCGACGAGACCATCCGCAAGCTGGAACTGGTCCGCCGCGAGGAGCTCGACGCGGTGGCCGAACTCGCCGCCCGCGCCCGTGCCGGCCAGGAAGCCGCCGAGACCAAGCTCGCCACGATGGAAGCCCGCCTGGCCAAGCTGGAACAGACCCCGCCTGGCACGCTCAGCACCGGAGCACGCGTCGAGGATAATACGTAGAAAGCCAGCAGTCCTTTTCGCAAAGACCCTGGCCCCCGCCTGAATGAAACAGCGGATGCTGATGCACGCACGTGCTGACAGAACCAGGCCTCACCGAGGTGCGGGCGTGGGAGCAAACGTTCTTGCTTGGCGGACTCAGGTATATCGGCATGGCGTCTAGGCTGACACATAGAAAGCAAGCAGTTCTTTTTTGAAAAAAAGAACCAAAAAACTTTTGTCCCCACGCCCGCATCAAGGACAAAGACATTGATGCAAGCACAGATGCTGGCAGAACCAGGCCTTACCGTGGGGCAGGCGCCGGAGCAAAAGTTTTTTGCTTCTTTTTCCAAAAAAGAAGGCCTTCCTTGCCTTGCGAATGTCAGCCTTAAGCGGCTGATATTTGAAAGCCGACCTTTCCGTCCTGCTGTCGCGTAAGTTCCTGCATTGGTCGCCCACGGAACAAAGTTTTTGGTTTTTGAAAGAACGCTTGCCTTACGTGTCACCGCTCAGGCTTTAGGCCCGCTTGTTGAGCGACGGACGCCCGCCGGATGCGCTTTGCATGGCGTCGTCGGCCTACATACGTGAAGGGCGGCTGCAAGCCGGGCCTGTTCAGTTTACGTGTTAGGTGACTACCGGTAGGCCGGACACCGTCAGGCACACGGCGCAGTGCTGGCCTGCGTCGCGGGCGTCAGTCCGTACTGATTTGGGCTAGCACTCGGTCGGGCCGAGTGCTAACAACATGCCCAGAACGTCGCCAAGTGCACGGATGCAACTAGCCATCTGCGTCTGCTCCGGCATGTTCTCTCACGTTCAGGGTGAATACATATGAAGTTCCGTCCTTTGCACGACCGCGTGGTCGTCCGCCGGATCACGGCCGAAGAGAAGACCCGCGGTGGGATCATCATTCCCGACACCGCCCAGGAGAAGCCGATGGAGGGCGAGGTGGTCGCCGTTGGCGCCGGCGCACGCAACGAGACCGGCGAGATCGTCGCCCTAGAGGTGAAGGCCGGCGACCGCGTGCTGTTCGGCAAGTGGAGCGGCACCGAGGTCAAGCTGGATGGCCAGGAGCTGCTCATCATGAAGGAGAGCGACATCATGGGCGTCGTGGAAGGCCACAGTGCCTCGGCTCAGATGG
>CAXUIR010000322.1:0-3471 GCA_964251005.1 uncultured Acetobacteraceae bacterium
AACTGGGGATGCGCAGCGCATCGCGGTATTTGGCCACCGTTCTGCGCGCGATGTCTACGCCCTCGCGGCGTAGTGTAGCCACGATCGCGTCGTCGGAGAGGATGTCGGCGGCGGTCTCGGCTGCAACCATGGCGCGTATACGGTGGCGCACTGCCTCGGCCGAGTGCGTCTCGCCGCCGGCGCCGGCGATGGCGGTGGTGAAGAAGTATTTCAGCTCGTAGATGCCGCGGGGGGTGGCGATGTACTTGTTGGCGGTGACCCGGCTGACGGTGCTCTCGTGCAGGCTCACCTCCTCGGCGATGTCGCGCAGGATCAGCGGCCGCAGGTGGGAGACGCCGTGGCGGAAGAAGCCGTCCTGGCGGCGGACGATCTCGCTGGCCACCTTCAGGATGGTCTGCGCGCGCTGGGCGAGGGATTTGACCAGCCAGTTGGCCGTGGCCATGCGCTCGCCGATGAACTGGCGGGCGTCGCGGTCGGCGTTCTGGCTGATGCGGGCGTAGAAGCTCTCGTTGACCAGCACGCGCGGCATGGTGTCCGGGTTGAGCTCCAGCAGCCAGTCGCCGGCGGGTGCGGCGCGCATCAGCACGTCCGGGATCACCGGCGGCAGGGGCGTCGCGTCCCAGTTGGCACCGGGCTTGGGGTCCAGCGCGCGGACCTCCGCGATCATCTCGGAGAGGTCCTCCATGTCCACCTGGCAGACGGCGAGCAGGGTGCGCAGGTCGCGCCGGCCGAGTGCGTCGAGGTTGTCCAGCAGCGCCTGCATCGCCGGGTCTAGCCGGTTGACCTCGCGCAGCTGCGCGGCCAGGCATTCGGCCAGCGAGCGGGCGAACATGCCGGCCGGGTCGAAGCCCATCATGCGGCGGCGCACCGCCTCCACCCGGGCGAGGTCGGTGCCCAGCGCGTGGGCGACCTCCGCGGGGTCGGCGGCGAGCCGGCCGGAGGGCTCGAGCAGGGCGATCAGGTGGGCGCCGATCAGCCGGTCGGTGCGGGCGGCAAAGGCGAGGCGGAGCTGTTCGCCGAGGTGGTCGCGCAGGGATGCGTGCGTCTCCAGCGTCTCGTCAAGGCCGCGATCGTCTGAGTCGAAGCTCTGCGAGCCGCCGGCGCCGGAGAGTGTGGTGGGCATGGTGAGGCCGTCGGCGGGGCCGAGCGCCTCGTAGCCGTCGAACTCGTGGTCGATCGGGTTCTGCGCCTCGTCCGGCATGGTGGCGCTGGCGACCAGGTCGGCGCTGTCGGCGGTCTCCGCCGGGCGGTCGGGTTGGTCGGGCGTGGGGCGCTCGCCGATCTGCTCGGCCCGCTCGTCGCGCTCGAGCAGCGGGTTGCGCTCGAGCTCCTCCTCGACGAAGGCGGCGACCTCGAGGTTGGAGAACTGCAGCAGCTTGATGGCCTGACGCAGCTGGGGCGTCATCACCAGGGACTGGGACTGCCGGAACTCGAGGCGGGGGCCTAGGGACATCGTGGCGCGAGTGTTAGCGCGGCGTGGGAGAGAAGGAAGGGCTTCTTTTCTGGAGACGTGGGCGCCGCGCTTGGGGTTGGCCGGGTGCGACAAAGGCGGGGCAAGGCAAGCGGTTCTTTTTGAGAAAGAGAACCAAAAAACTTTTGTTCCTTGAGTATTCGCTGCGAGAGAGTTCGCGACAGCAAATCCAGATCACGCGCTCGATTTGCCGGTCGCGAGGCAATCAATAGTCCCGATCGACGACATGGCAGGCTGACTTGCCCAGCATCTCAAGCCGTCGCGCACCATCAGCAGACGGGTATCCAGAGAGCAAAAGTTTTTTGGTTCTTTTTTTCAAAAAAGAACCGCTTGCTTCGCGTCAGCCCTCAGCCTCCTCCATCACCAGGCTCTCGAACCGCAACTCCTGCTCCGTGCAAAGCGGCCGCGTATGGCGCTCGTAGTTGGCCCGCGCCTTGTCAGCGCGGAAGGTCAGCTGGCACAGGATGTCGATCAGCGCGTCGTGCGCCTCCGCCGTCATCCGGTCCAGGCCCAGCCCGGAGGCCGGCACGCTCACCGAGAGCTCGGCCACCGGCAGCATCGAGTTGGTAACGACGAAGGTGAACTGCGCGCCGCCGTGTGGGGCCATCTCCATGCGCGCGAGCAGGACGTTGTAGTTGTTCAGCCCATCACGCGGGGCTAGCCGCTCCTCCACCTCGGCCATAGGCGTGCCTCTGCTTTCGTTGCGATATCATTCTAAACTGGCGGGCAACGCTTGACCAGACGGAGCGCGTGAAATCGGCGGACCGAGCGGAAAAAGCTCAGGACAGCGGCGGATAGGTCACGCCGGTCAGCGCCTCGGACAGGGTCCACAGCCTGGACCAGGCCTCGCGGTCCTGCGCGTGGGTGGCGATCTGGGCCAGCGCCGGCGTGCCGCGCACCTCCAGCAAGCCGTCCGGACCCCAATACTGGCCGCCTACCACGTCCGGCATGGTGGCGGCATACAGGCCGGGCAGCGCGCCGCGCACCGCGTTGTGGCCCAGCACGCTGATGGCGGTGTTGGCCACGCGGCCGAGCAGCGCCGGCATGCCGGTGGACGCGATGAAGTTGGTAGTGGCGACGCCGGGATGGGCGGCGACGCTGACCAGGCGCGAGCTGACCGCCCGGGCACGGCGGTCCAGCTCCAGCGCGAACATCAGGTTGGCGAGCTTGGACTGGCCGTAGGCGACGCGGCCGTTGTAGGGGCGCTCGGTCTGCAGGTCGTCGAACGCGATGCGGCCGCGGCGGTGCGCGATGCTGGAAATAGCGACCACGCGCGGGTGCGGCGCCTGCAGCAGGGCCGGCACCAGCAGGCCGGTCAGCGCGAAGTGGCCGAGGTGATTGGTGGCGAACTGCCGCTCGAACCCGTCAGACGTCAGCGCACGCTTGTTCTGCAGGCCGAGGCCGGCGTTGTTGAGCAGGATGTCGATGCGCGGTGTCGTCTGGGCGGTGCGCTCGGCAAATGTGCGCACGGAGGCGAGGCTGGCCAGGTCCAGCGCGCTGACGGAGACCTTCGCGTTTGAATGCGCCGCGCGTATGCGGGCGGCGCAGGCCTCACCGCGGACGGTGTCCCGCACGGCGAGAGTCACGTCGGCGCCGTTCGTGGCGAGGGCAAGGGCGGCTTCGTAGCCGATGCCGCTGGTGGCGCCGGTGACGATGGCGGTGCGGCCGGTCAGGTCCGGAATGTTCATTGGGCGGGGTGACCTTCAAGGAAGAAAGCGGTTCTTTTTTGAAAAAAAGAACCAAAAAACTTTTGTCTCTCGGGTGTTCGTCTGTGGAACGGTCTGCGATGGCCGGAGACAGATGTTGTGTGGGCGATCGAGATCGTCGGGTGACTGCACCAGCCATGCAAGTGCCGTCGGACGACACGCAAGGCAAACGGTGCTTCGAAAGAAGCATGAAACTTGGCAGTGTCATGCCAACGGGCCTGGAGATTAACCGTTCCGAAGCAAGCAAGGCCTTCTTTTTTGAAAAAAAGAAGCAAAAAACTTTGCCTCCGCTGT
>CAXUIR010000323.1:0-3434 GCA_964251005.1 uncultured Acetobacteraceae bacterium
GGAGAGGTGAGTGTCCGTTCGGAGGGCGGGAGGCGAAGCAAGCGGTTCTTTTTTGAAAAAAAGAACGAAAAAACTTTTGCTTCCTTGGATGTGCGCTGACGGAAGCGCCGCGACAGCGGGACTAGGGCTCACCAGGGCTGCTTCTGAACGGCATCGGTGACCAGACAGAGAGGCGTCTGTCCCACGGCGCACGTAGGCTAAGTGGTCCGCGATAGCCGAGACAAAAGTTTTTTGGTTCTTTTTTCAAGAAAGAACCGCTTCCTTCACTTCTCGCTGGGCCGAACATCCTCCGGCCCCGTGCTCCCGCCTACGGCCGGCGGGTCGCTGGCCGGAAACGTGTCTTCCAGCACGTCGTCGCGGTCGGCGTCCTCCTCCGTCTGGTCCTGTTTGGTCCCGCTCATGGTTGCCTCCGTCTGGTGTGCATCACCGGCAACGCAACAGACCGGGCAGGTTGCAGCGCACGCGCAAATCGTGCTGCGGGCCCGCCTGTTGCAAGTCTGCACCAGCGCAGTGTTACGCGCTTGACGCGTTTAGTGTGTGCACCCTAACGTTTCGTGGTAGCGAAACTTGATACAGTTAGGTAACAACCAGGCGCCGGATGGCGCGGCCCGACCGGGCGCAGAACCGGCGGCTCGTACGGGGGATCAAACGTTGGCGACAGCATCGGTATTCGGCACGAACGACATCGCCCTCGCACGCCGTCGCAGGCTGCTGGCGGGCGCCTCGCTGGCGGTGATGGCCGCGTCCGGCGCCGCGCACGCCTACGAGACGACCGTGGGCGGCTACCAGGTCAACATCGACACCACGCTGTCCTCCAGCGTGGATCTGCGTCTCTCGCCGATTGACGAGAACTTCGTGGGCGTGCCCAACGGCGGCTCGCGCAGGACCGTTGACCCCAACTCGAACGAGGACAACGGCACGTTAAACTTCCGCAACGGCTCGCCGGTGGCCGCCGTGCAGCGCGTCACCACGGAAGTGCAGATCAAGAAGGACGATTACGGCCTGTTCATCCGCGCCACCGGCTTCTACGACCCGGTGATCGACAGCGAACGCACCGACTTCCAGCCGCTGCAGCGTGGCGCCGTGCGCGACATCGGTGCCGATTTGCGGCTGCTCGACGGCTACGTGTTCGCCCGCCCCGACATCTTCGGCCATCCGTTCGACGTCCGTGTGGGCAACCAGGCGCTGAACTGGGGAGAGAGCACCTTCATCGGCGGCGGCATCAACACCATCACCCCGGTGGACGCGACGGCGTTGCGCGCGCCCGGTTCGGAGTTGCGCCAGGCTTTCCTGCCGATCCCGGTCATCGACGTGAAGACCGAGATCATGCCCGACACGACCCTGGAAGCGTACTACCAGTTCACCTTCGTGCGCGACAAACTGGAGCCGGCTGGTTCGTTCTTCGGCACCAACGACACGCTGGTCGATGGCGGCCTCTATGCCAACCTGCGCAGCGACGTGGCGGACAACACCCGCGCGTCCTACGCCGCAAGCCTCGCCAGCGGCATCCTGTTCGGCGCCGCCTACCCGCGCAGCGACAGCCGCTATCCCACTACCAAAGACGAGTTCGGCTTCGCGCTCCGCAAGAACTTTTCTTCGCTGGGCGATACGGAGATCGGCCTGTACTACGAAAATTTCGACAGCCGCCAGCCGTTCGCGTCGTTCCGCACCGGCAAGGCCAACGTCTCCGGGCTTCCCGGACCGCTTTCGGTGGCACCGTTCCCGTTCAGCGCGCTCGAGGGACCGGGCATTCAATACGCCACGCGGACCTATGATTCGACGTCCTCGATCTTCGCCGACTTCCCGACGGACATTCACCTCATCGGTGTGAGCTGGAACTTCACCGGACCGGCCGGCCTGGCCGTGCAGGGCGAGCTCTCCAGCCGGATCAACCAGCCGATCCAGCTGGCGGGTGCCGACCTGTCCTTCGCCACTGACGGGCCGGCGATCAGGAAGGCCGCCGGCCTGGGTATCCCCGCGTTGGTGTCGGCGAACCAGCAGCTGAAAGAAGACCCGGTGGTCCAGGCGACCGGCGAAAACATCGGCTTCGGCTCCGTCATCGACGGCTGGAAGCGCTACCCGGTGATCCAGGCGCAGACCACGTTCACCAAGCTGTTCGCCGCCATCCCCAGCCTGAAGATCAACAGCGTCGCCATAGTGGGCGAGATCGGCGCCGACTACGTGGCGAACTTCCCGCGCAACCGCGGCCTGTTCAACGCGCCCTACACGACCGACACCGAATCGGCGTTCGTGACCGGCGCCACGGTGGACAGCGGCACCGTCTATCCGCTGTCGAAGAAGGGCCTGGCGAGCCAGTTCTCGGCCGCCTACACCGTGGCCGTCGTCCTCGACATGCCGAACGTGCTGCCCTACGCCATCGACATGAAGCCGCTGTTGGCGCTGCAGCACGACTTCGTCGGCACCAGCCCGGGCGGCGTGAACACCTTCGTGGAGAACACTGCAGCGGCCAGCGTCGGCGTCAGCTTCAGCTACCTGCAGGCCTACAGCCTGGGCGTGCAGTACACCAACCATTTCCCGGTGTTCAGCGACGGCAAGTACGACGGCCTGCTCGACCGCGACTTCTTCAGTGCCGTGCTGTCGTACGAGTTCTGACACCGACCGCGTACGGGCTCGACCGGCGGCAGGCAAGCAAGCGGTTCTTTTTGAAAAAAGAACCAAAAAACCTTCGGTTCCTTGCGCGGCGGGTTGCAGCACTCGCCCGACGGAACAAGGGTTTTTCGCTGTTATCAGAAAAGCAGCCGTTGCTTCCTGCCGGACGCAAACGGTTGAGGTTCAAGGCCGCGGGTATGAGGAGGAGCCCAGACAGCGCAACGGCCGCGCACCATGCCGGTCCTGCCCGGCCGGCACGCCCCCTGCCTGGCGGGCAAACCATTTGTAAGCACCTTGTCGGCATGCTGCCGGCGACCGCCTCGCCGCGAGGTCACAAAAGCCTGGTGCGGAACAAGCAGCCGAGGAGAAGCAGGAGTCTTGTCGCGGCAAGCTGGAACACCACGCTTCGCCATCGTACACCCAAGGAGAGCAAAAGTTTTTTGGTTCTTTTTTTTCAAAAAAGAACTGCTTGCCTTGCCTTCTCCGCCGATACCAAGGAGTCAGAGGCAAAGCCGACACCCATAAGAGGTATGAGTCCGTTGTCTCCAACCCTGACCTGCAGGAAAGCCGCCGCCGCCGCCCTGATCCTGGCCGCCGGCCTGGCGTCCGCGTCCGCCGCCCCGACCGCCGACACCGACCAGCCCACCTGGCGTGCCACGCACGGCCCGCTGTTGGCGGTGGCGCATGCCGGCAAGCGGCTGGTCGCGGTGGGCGACCGCGGCGCGATCCTGCTCTCCGACGACCAGGGCGCCTCCTGGCGGATCGCGCAGAGCCCGTCGCCAGAACTCCTGACCGCCGTGGTGTTCGACAGCCCGGTCGAGGGC
>CAXUIR010000324.1:0-3425 GCA_964251005.1 uncultured Acetobacteraceae bacterium
GGCCAGCACCAGCCCGACCCCGCCGGCAAGCCCGCCCGCCATCGCTCGCCAGTGCCGCCCGGCCAGCAGCGCCACCGGGATCATCGGCACGAATTGCGGCTTCATGCACAGCACGCTGAGCGCGAGCCCGGCCAGGAACGGCCGCCTGTCCAGCGAGGCCACACCCGCCAGCACGCAGGCCGCCACAAGGAAGCTCAGTTGGCCGGAGCCCAGCGTGTAGGCGGTCGCCGGGCAGGCGAGCACGCCGGCTACCAGCACCGCACGCCGCGCGGGCGTGCCGGCCGAACACAGCAGGGCAGCGACCATCAGGCCCGCGGTCACCGCCAGGAACGCCACCAGCGACGCCATGTAGGGCAGCCAGCAGAACGCGGCCGCCAGCATCAGCGTCACCGGCGGGTAGACGAACGGGTGCAGCACGGTGATCGGCTGCGCGAACCACGCCTCGTGGCTGCGGTTCATCTCGTCAGTGAATGCGCGCGGGTCGGACAGCATGGCCAAGTCGTGCGCGAACCAGCGGGCGGCCGCAGTGTGGAACACCACCCAGTCCTGGCCCGGCACGCCGTGGAACACCGCCCAGAACGCGAACCAGCCAAACGGCGCCAGGCACAGGCACAGCAGCACCGCCGCGCGCAGCCTGGCGCGGTCCACGCTCACGCTGCCTCGCGCAGACGCAACCGGCGGGACATGTCGGACTGCAGCACCGCGCGCGGGTCTACCTCGTCCAGCACGTCGCGAAACGCCCGCCAGCCTGGGTACATCTCGCGGAACGCGCCCGCATCCAGCAGCGCGTCCTTGGCCAGGTAGACGCGGCCGCCGTACTGCAGCGTAATGGCTACCAGCTCGGCGTAGAGCGCCTCGACGCCGGGTCCGGCGGGAAAGTCCAGCGCCAGGGTGTAGCCGGCGGACGGAAACGAGAGGTGCCCGCCCGGCGCGCGGCCCTGACTCAGCCGCTTCAACACGGCGAGGAACGAGGCGCGGCGGGTGGCGGCGATGCGCTCCAGCAGCGCACGCAGCGCCGCCTCGCCGCGGGCGAACGGCACCACGCACTGGAACTGGTGGAAGCCGCGCCGCCCGTAGACGCGGTTCCAGTCGGACAGCGCGTCCAGCGGCCAGAAGAAGCGGCTGTAATGCGCGTTCGCCACCCGGCCGGATGCCGGCACGTGGCGATAGTACAGCGCGTTGAAGGCGCGCACGCTCAGCGGGCCCAGCACGAAGCCCGGCAGGTCCGCCGGCACCCGCACCCCGCCGGACGAGGCGCGGCCGCTGCGCCCGCCGGACGGCTCGGCGGTCTCCAGGATGCCTCGGCCCAGCCTGGCGCCGTCGGCGACGCCATCGATCCAGCCCACCGCGTAGGTGGCCTCCTTGGCAGCATCGATCGCCGCCAGGAAAGCGGCCAGATCCGGCAGCCGGCGCGCGCGCACCACCACGCCCGGGCCCGGCACTCGCTTCATCCGGAACGCGACGCGGGTGATAACGCCGGTCAGGCCCAGCCCGCCGCAGGTCGCCTCGAACAAAGCCGCCTGCGCGCCGGGGCCGATGGTGCGCAGTCTGCCATCAGGCGTCAGCAGGTCCAGCTCGTGCACGTGCTGCGCGAAGGTGCCGGCCAGCTCATGGTTCTTGCCGTGCACGTCGTTGGCCACCGCGCCGCCGATGGTGGCGAAGCCGGTGCCGGGCACCACCGGCACCAGCCAGCCCTGCGGCAGGTAGGCGTCCATCAGCTGGCGGAAGGTGACGCCGGGCTGCACGCTGATCAGCCCGCTCGCCTGGTCGAAACCGAGCACGCGGTCCAGGCCGGCGCTGAGCAGGGCAACACCCTCGGCGTTCAGCGCGCAGTCGCCGTAGGCGCGGCCGGCAGCGTGCACGATCAGGCCGTTCGCACGCGGCTGGGCGGCGAAGATGTTGGACAGGTCGGCGGAGTTTTCCATGCGCCAGGTGACGCTGGGCGCGCGCGCGGCGCGGCCCCAGCCGTTGAGCATCTGCAAAGAACACTGCATCAGGAAGAAAGAATCTTCTTTTTCGAGAAAAAGAAGCAAAAAGCTTTTGTCGCGGCTGTCGCGGGGTCTCCCGCACCGCGTAGCTTGGGACCGAAAGGTTTTTGGTTCTTTTCCTCAAAAAAGGACCGCTTGCTTCCTGTCACGTGGCCACTACGATCGCCACAAGACTTGCCAGCCCGGCCAGCAAACTCACCCGATCGCGCAGCGCGAACACCACCGGGTCATCGTTCATCAGCCCACGGTTGCTCAGCATCAGCACGCGGCTGACCCAGAACAGCAGGATCGGGCACAACGCCCATAGCGCGCTCGGCTGCCGGTAGAGCGGCGTTACCTCGCTGCTGTTCACGTAGAGCGCCAGCACCAGCACCGCCATGTAGCCCGACGAGGTCGCCATGCTGCGCAACATGTCGAGGTCTTCCGGCGCGTAGCCCCGACCCGCAGGGCCGCCTTCGATCAAACGATCCGCAGAGCCACCTTTGATCGGACGTTCCGCTAGGCCGTTTTTGATTAAGTGTTCCACAGAGCCATCGTTGATCGAACGTCCCGCAAGTCCCGCCTCGATTGACCGTTCCGCAGGGCCAGCTTCGACCGAACGGTTCGCAAGGCCAGCTTCGACCGACTGCTCCGCAGAGCCGACGTTGATCGACCGTTCCGCAGGCCCGGCCTCGCCTGAGCCGGCACGCACGAACAGGGTGAGCTCGGTCAGGCGTTTGACCACCGCCAGGCAGAAGAACAGGAACAGCGAAAACGCCAGCAGCCACGGCGAGATCGGGATCGCCGTCGCCGCCGCGCCAGCGAAGATGCGCAACGTGTAGAGGCCGGCCAGGGTCACAACGTCCCACACCGCGTGGCGCTTCAGCACGAGGGAGTAGGCCAGCGTGGTGGCGTAGTACAGCCCCAGCATGCCCAGAAAGGCGCTCGGCAGCAGCGCCGTGCACACCAGGGTCAGGCCGAGCAGGCCGGCCATCAGCTTTGGCGCCGCGGCGGGGTTCAACGCTCCGCTGGCAAACGGCCGCCGCCGCTTGGTCGCGTGCAGCCGGTCGTGCGGCAGGTCCAGCAAGTCGTTCAACAGGTAGACGCTGGAGGCGCACAGACCGAAGGCCACGAAGGCCAGACAGGCCTGCGCCAGCGCGGAGTTCACCCGGTGGGCCGCCAGCACGGGGACGAACACCAGCAGGTTTTTCGCCCATTGGTGCAGGCGCAGCGCCCGCGACAGCAGCCGCAGGCGCGCCAGCCCGGACCGGCGGACGCCCAGGACGCGCACGTCGGCGCACACGGTGCGGGCGGCGCCCAGCAGCGTGGCGGACGGCGAGACGACGTAGGCACGCCGCGCGCGGGCCCAGACCGGCGTGTCGGCCGCCGAGTCGCCGGCGTAGTCGAAGCCGCCCTCGCCGAAGCCTGGCGCGCGCTCGTTCTCGCCCGTGCGCGGAT
>CAXUIR010000325.1:0-3421 GCA_964251005.1 uncultured Acetobacteraceae bacterium
GCGTTGGCAGGCGGTGCTGTGCCGGGCGGGTTTGCCTGTGGTGGTGGCGGCAGCACGAGTTTCTCCAGCGGCGCGTCCGAGGCGATCCGCTGCGTCCGGTCGCGTTCGGACAGCAGCTGGGCCTGCAGGCTGTTGCGGAACGCCGGCGGCGTGAAAATTGGCTTCGGCGGCACCGTGCCGAGCTTCGGGTAGGGCAGGCCGGCGCCGGGCGGTGGCGGCCGCTGGGCTGCGATCTCGCCGCCCTGCAGGTTGTGGTAGAGGTCCAGCGGCGGGGCGAGCGGATCGTCGCAGCAGGCCAGCGCGAGGCACGCGAGCAGGGCCAGGCGAGCGGCCGGCCGCACACGGTCCACCGTGGACCGTCTCGCTTGAAGCGTAGCGTCCGCGCGCGTATCCTCAAACCAACAACCAGGCATAAAGCCGTAGCCTCCGACCGACGCGCAGATGTAGCCCGAGCGCGGCTCCGCCGGAAAGGATAGACCAGGAAATGCCAGACACCCGCTCGCCGGACTCTGTTCCGAACGCGCCGTCCTCCAGGGCTGGCGCGACTGGGACTGGTGACCTCAAGACTGGCGACCTCAAGACCGCCGACTTCAGGCTGGCGGATCCGCAGGTGATCGGCCGTACGATGGCCGACGTGGCAGAGCGGTCGCAGCGCATCGTCGGCGACTGGCTGGACCGGCAGTCACGCACCAAGCCCAGCGCCGACCCCCTCAACATCGGGCGCGCTTTCCTGGAAATGACCGCGCGGCTGGTCGCCAACCCCGCCCACCTGGTGCAGGCGCAGATCGGCTTCTGGCAGGACTACGTGACGCTGTGGCAGAACACCACGCGGCGGATGATGGGCATCGACAGCAAGCCGGTGATCGAGCCGGACGCCAAAGACAAGCGTTTCCGCGACGAATCCTGGCGGCAGACCGAGATATTCGACTTCATCAAGCAGAGCTACCTGCTCTCCGCCCGCTACGTGCACGACGTGGTGGGCAACGTTGAAGGCCTGGACAGCAAGACGGCCAAGAAGGTGGATTTCTACGCGCGCCAGTTCATGGACGCGATGAGCCCGAGCAACTTCCTGCTCACCAACCCCGAGGTGCTGCGCCGCACGCAGGAAACCGGCGGCGAGAACCTGCTGCGCGGCCTGAACAACCTGCTTGCCGACCTCGAACGCGGCCGCGGCAAGCTGAGCATCCGCATGACCGACCCGGACGCCTTCAAGCTGGGCGAGAACATCGGCGTCTCGCCGGGCCGCGTGGTGTTCCAAAACGAGCTGATGCAGCTGATCCAGTATAGCCCGGCCACCGAGCAGGTGCTGCGCCGCCCGCTGCTGATCCTGCCGCCGTGGATCAACAAGTTCTACATCCTGGACTTGCGGCCGAAGAACAGTTTCGTGCGCTACGCGGTGAGCCAGGGCCACACCGTGTTCATGGTGAGCTGGGTCAATCCCGACGAGACGCTCGCGGAGGCCGGCTTCGAGGATTACATGCACAAGGGCGTTTTCGCGGCGCTGGACGCCATCGAGGCCGCCACCGGCGAGCACGAGGTCAACGCGATCGGCTACTGCCTGGGCGGCACGCTGCTGGGCAGCACGCTCGCCTGGATGGCCAAGCGCGGTATCGATCGTGTCAAGTCGGCGACGTTTTTCGTGACGCTGCTGGATTTCGAGGAGGCCGGCGAGCTCGGCGTGTTCATCGATGAGGAGCAGCTGCAGGCACTCGAATCCCGCATGCAGGAGAACGGCTACCTGGAGGGCGGCGAGATGGCAGCCACCTTCAACATGCTGCGCGCCAACGATCTGATCTGGTCGTTTGTCGTCAACAACTACCTGCTTGGCAACGACCCGTTTCCCTTCGACCTGCTGTACTGGAACTCGGACGCGACCCGCATGCCGGCGCGCATGCACAGCTTCTACCTGCGCCACATGTACCAGCAGAACCTGCTGGCCAAGCCGGACGGCATCACGCTCGATGGTGTGACGCTGGACCTGAGCGAAGTTCAGGTGCCGGCCTACTTCCTGTCCACCCGCGAGGACCACATCGCGCCGTGGCGCAGCACGTATCGGGGCACCCAGCTTCTTGGCGGCGAGACGCGCTTCGTGCTGGCGGCGTCCGGCCACATCGCGGGCGTGGTGAACCCGCCGGACGGCGGGAAGTATAATCATTGGGTCAACGAGGCGGTGCCGCCCGAGCCGCAAGCCTGGCTGGACGGTGCCGCAGAACTGGCGGGCAGCTGGTGGCCGGACTGGAACCGGTGGGTGACGGCCAAGGCGCCCGAGACTGTTGCCGCGCGTGAGCCGGGCGGTGGGCAATTGGCGGTGATCGAGGATGCGCCTGGGAGCTACGTTCGCGTTAAGTCGGAAAGGTAAGGAAGCGCTTCTTTTTCGAGAAAAAAAGCTTTTGTCGCGGCTGTCGCGGACTTTCCCACACGGCCCAACCAAATGGCCAAAAGTTTTTTGGTTCTGTTTTTCGAAAAAGAACTGCTTGCTTAACTTGACTGCACACCAGCAAGCCCGCTGGCGCCTATCTCGTTTGGCCCAGACGTCTTTTCCTGAAACGCATCCAGCAAGACCTCGATCTGTTTTTCCAGACCGATCGATTGTGCTTCCAGCACGTAAGCGAGCCGGGTCATCTGCGGCGTCTCCTCGGCGAGCTTGACTTGCACCTCGCCGTGCCGGCCGCGCAGCGTAAGTGCGCTCATGGGTTCGGCGTCCTCTACAGCAACCTCGTCGCTGATGGGTGCCGCAACGGCGAACGTGTGCGCACGCACTTGCCGCACCATGCCGGGCGCGGCAAAACAGGACGCCAGCGTCTGTGCGTCCTGCAGGCCGGCCCACACTTTTGCCAGTGGCGCGTGATGAAGCGTTGCCCACTATATTGCATGTCGGCCCAGGTGCACTTTGAGCACGTTCGAACGTGGCCGGGGCGCCAGGGGTCGGCGCCGACTGAACGACAGAGGGAGCAAGCACGTGCCCGACATCCTCGCTCATGATTGGTTTCGTCCGAAGCTGACTGCGCTGCTCGCAGAAGCGGACGCGGCCGGCTACGCCCGTGACGTCTCGCAGGCGGCGATCACGGATTTGGTCAACGGTGCGCTTGCAAGCGCAGCACCTGCGAAAGCAGATGAAGCATGGGCGCAGGACATCGGTGAGCCGGACTACATGGTCAACGAGCCGGGCGTTGACGTGCAAGGGGATTTGGGTGGTCAGGTGCGAAATCCACTCGATCACCTGGGGCGTGGTAATCGGTTTGTCTGATCCCGGCCTGCGATGAGCTGACGGTTGCGGAAAGCTAGAACGGCGTTCTTTTTGTGAGGAAAAGCAGACAGCTTCTGGTCTTGTGCAGCGCGCGATCAGGGTGACAGCAGCTGGCGTGGCAGGCAAGGAAGGCCTTCTTTTTTGAAAAAAAGAAGCAAAAAACTTTTGCTCCGA
>CAXUIR010000326.1:0-3408 GCA_964251005.1 uncultured Acetobacteraceae bacterium
GCACGCAGACCAACATGAACGCCAACGAGGTGATCGCCAACCGCGCGATCCAGCTCGCCGGCGGCACGCTGGGAGCCAAGTCGCCGGTGCATCCGAACGACGACGTCAACCACAGCCAGTCCAGCAACGACACCTTTCCCACCGCCATGCACGTGGCCGCGGTGGAGCAGATCGAGCAGCGGCTGCTGCCCGCGGTGGCGCAGTTGCGCGCCACGCTGCACGCCAAGGCCGGCGCCTATGCCGGCGTGGTAATGATCGGCCGCACGCATTTGCAGGACGCGACGCCGGTGACGCTGGGCCAGGGGGTCGGCGGCGGGGGGGCGCAGCTGGACGGCGCCGTGCGCAGCAGCCGCGCCGAGCTGCCCGGGCTGCTGGAGCTGGCGATCGGCGGCACCGCGGTTGGCACCGGGCTGAACGCGCACCCGCTATTCGGCGAGCGCGCGGCGCACCACATCGCGGCCGAGACGGGCTTCGCGTTCGTCTCCGCGCCGGACAAGTTCGCGGCGCTTTCCGCGCACGACGCGATGGTGACGGTGAGTGCGACGCTGCGCACGCTGGCCGGCGCGCTGATGAAGATCGCCAACGACGTGCGCTGGTACGCGTGCGGGCCGCGCGCCGGCTTCGCCGAGCTGCGCATACCGGAGAACGAGCCGGGCAGCTCCATCATGCCGGGCAAGGTGAACCCCACGCAGTCAGAGGCGCTGACGATGGTGGCGGTACAGGTGTTCGGTAACGACGCGGCGGTGGCGTTCGGCGGCAGCCAGGGCAACTTCCAGCTGAACGTGTTCAAGCCGGTGATGCTGCATAACCTGCTCGAGTCGGCTGCGTTGTTGGCGGATGGGTGCCTGGCGTTCGACGTCGGCTGCGCGCAGGGGATAGAGCCGGACGAGAAACGCATCGCGCAGAACGTGGCGAACTCGCTGATGCTGGTGACCGCGCTGAACCCGCATATCGGCTACGAGAAGTCCGCACAGATCGCGTTGAAGGCGCACCGCGAGGAGACGGGTCTGAAAGAGGCGGCACTGGCGCTGGGGTTTTTAAGCGGCGAGGAGTTCGATGCGTGGGTGCGGCCGGAGGAGATGACGCGGCCATTGGCAAGGTAAGCAAGCGGTTCTTTTTTGAAAAAAGAACCAAAAAACTTTTGCTCCGTGTGGGTGCGCCGTGAGGAGGCGTGTCGTTTTAGCCATCCGCGACAGCGCGCGCAAAAGCTTTTTGCTTCTTTTTCTCGAAAAAGAAGCGCTTGCTTTCTTCGATCTTGACTAGCTGGCCAGGGTCAACGGCGGCGTCTGCTGGTGTTGAACCACGCGCCACTTGTCGTGCTCCAGCCGGCGGTAGACCGTGGTGCAGTGCGCCTCGTAGGGCTGTGCGCCTTCCCGCTCCGCATGCGCGGTGTAGGCGATGACGATGAGACCTTCCTGCGGCCGGGCCACCTGGCGGTCGGTCAGCGCCACCTTGGTCCAGCGCGGCGTGTCCGACACCGCGTCGGCAGCCTGCTGCCCGGTGACGATGAAGGGTTTAGCCGGCAGCACCATCAGGCACTGCGCGTCGATGGTGGCGTGGTAGTTCTCCGGCCTGCCCGTCCAGAGGCCTTCCTCCGAACCCCAGATTCGCTCGTCGTCCATTCGCGTCTTGCCTTCCGTTGCCGGGGGTAGAGCGCGGCAGCTTGGGGATCGTTCGACGGAGGAAAGCGAAGCAAGCGGTTCTTTTTTGAAAAAAAGAACCAAGAAACTTTTCCTCCTGGGGTGCGCGCTGCGGGGGAGTCCGCGACAGCCGAGTTAAAAGTTTTTTGCTGCTTTTTTTCAAAAAAGCAGGCCTTGCTTTCTTCGTCCGGCACGTCACGGTTACACCCGAATGCCAGCCCGGCCACCCAACCAGATACCGCTGTCGCGTCCGCTGCTCGTCATCGCCGTGCTGCTTGGCTGCATGGTGGTGATCGCGTTGCTTGCGCGCGGGCCGCATGGCGGGGCTTCGCCGCCGGCCACTGCGGTGCGCACCGCCGACCTGCTGATGCAGGACAACGCCAACGGCAGCGTCACCGTGACCCAGGCCGGCACGGGGCGGCTGGTGACGGTGCTGCAGCCCGAGACGAACGCGTTCGTGCGCGTGTTGCTGACCGGGCTGGTGCGCGAGCGCCGGCGGGAGGGTGAGGGCTCGCACGCCATCCCGTTCCACCTGACCCGCTGGTCGGATGGTCGGCTGACCGTGGACGACACTGCCACCGGCCGGCTGATCGAGCTCGAAGCGTTCGGCCACACGAATGAGGGGGCGTTCGCGCGGTTGCTGGAGCTGAGTCCCTCGCCCGGCAGTCCTGTGAGGTAAAAGCAAGCAAGCGGTTCTTTTTTGAAAAAAAGAACCAAAAAACTTTTGTTCCCTGGGGTACACGCTGGGTGAATAGCTCGCGACAGCGGAAGCAAAAGTTTTTTGCTTCTTTTTTTCAAAAAAGAAGGCCTTGCTTTCTTGCTAATCAGCTCCCGACCAACGTGCCTCCGGCACGACGCTCGCGCGGCGCGCAGGAGCCGAAGTTGCCGCGTGGATGATCCCGGGCGCAGCCTCTTTGGCCGCCTGGCTGATCAGCGCCGCCACGGCCAGCACGTCCGGCACGCCGCGCAGCATCGGCTCGGCCTGGCTCCACCGCCAGGGACGGGCGTGCGGCCACAGCTTCGCGTAGCGCAGCCGCGGGCCGGGCTTGGGCGCCAGCAGGATGTCGCCCTTGCCGTCGGACCTGGCATCGACGGCGACGGACGCCATCCGCCGCAGCGGCACCGACAGGGTGGCGGTCAGCGCTACGCCGTAGGCCAGAACGCAGCGCTGGCTGGTCAGCGTGTAGCGCGTGGTGCGCGCGATGGCCCAGGCGAAACCGGCGCAGAGGGAGAGCATGACCAGCGCGGTCACGCACAGCCCCGTGCCGCGCCATAGCGTGTCGAGCGGGCTCCAGCCGTCGGCGCGGTCGGCGGCGAACTCCCACAGCAGCATCAGCGCGAAGTAGGCGGCCAGCATGCGTATGTGCAGCACGTCGCGCGCCACGGCGCGCCAGTTGGGGCGGCCCTGCCAGATCAGTGTTTCGCCATGCATCAGCTTCACGGTGCGCTCCCCAGGGGTGGTGCGGTGATCGGGTCGGCGCGGTAGAACAGGCCGGCCGCGTAGTAAGCGTTCAGGCGCTCCTCCTCCTGGCCGGTGATCACGCCCGGCTGCGCGGGCATCGGCACGTCGGCGAACTGGTGCGCCCACAGCGCGGTCACCCGGATCCGGCGCGCGTTCTCGTAGATGTCAGTGTGGTAGATCGGCACGAGCACGCGGCTTGCGCCGAGCTCGGCGCGGAGCTCGACCTCCAGCATGCGGACGATCTTGATTCCGCGGTCGATCCAGACTTCGGCGACGCGGCCCACGTCGTTCCAGCGCCACTCGAAC
>CAXUIR010000327.1:0-2247 GCA_964251005.1 uncultured Acetobacteraceae bacterium
AGCCCTGGTGCATCAGCCGCCAGCTCTGGTGGGGCCACCGCATCCCCGCCTGGTACGGCCCGGACAACTCCGTGTTCGTGGGTCACACGGAGGCCGAGGCGCAGGCGCAGGCGCGCGACAGATATGGCCGCGACGAGCCCCTGGTGCAGGACGAGGACGTGCTCGACACCTGGTTCTCCTCCGCGCTGTGGCCGTTTTCCACCCTCGGCTGGCCGGAGCGCACGCCGGAGCTGGGGCGCTACTACCCTGGCGACGTGCTGGTCACCGGGTTCGACATCATCTTCTTCTGGGTGGCCCGGATGATGATGATGGGCCTGCACTTCATGGGCGACGTGCCGTTCCGCACCGTGGTGATCCACGGCCTGGTGCGCGACGAGCGCGGCCAGAAGATGAGCAAGTCCAAGGGCAACGGCATCGACCCGCTGAGCCTGATCGACGAATACGGTGCCGACGCGCTGCGCTTCGCCGTCTGCCAGCTGACCGGCCCGGGGCGCGACATCAAGCTGGGCGCCGCACGGGTGGCCGAGGCGCGCAGCTTCGTCACCAAGCTGTGGAACGCCGCGCGCTTCTGCGAGATGAACGGCGTGGCGCCGGTGCCCGGCTTCGACCCGCAGGCGGCCACGGACCCGCTATGCCGCTGGCTGCTGGACGCCACCAGCACCGCGGTGGCCGAGGCCGAGGCCGCACTGGCCGCCTACCGCTTCGACGAGTATGCGGCCGCCTGCTACCGCTTCACCTGGAACGTGTTCTGCGACTGGTTCGTGGAGCTGGCCAAGCCGGTGCTGATGGGGGCGGACGGGCCCGAACGCGACGAGCTGCGCGCCACCGCCGCCCACGTGCTGGGCGTCGTCCTGCGCCTGCTGCACCCGGCCGCGCCCTACGTGACTGAGGCGTTGTGGGACGCTTTCGGCTACGGCGAGGCGCTCAGCCTGATCCGTGCGCCCTGGCCCGCCGCCTGCGCAGTGACCGGTGCCACCGAGGCGCGCGACGAGCTCGGCTGGGTGATCCGCTTCGTCACCGCGGTGCGCACGGTGCGCGCCGAGATGAACGTGCCACCCTCGCTGAAGGCGCCGATCCTGCTGCGTGACGCCTCGCCGCAGACCGCCGCCCGGGCACAGGCCTGGCTGGACGCGGCCACTCGCCTTGCGCGTGTGTCCGAGGTGGCGGATGCACCCGCCCAGCCGCCTGCCGGCTGCGCCCAGATCGTGCTCGACGAGGCGACGCTGCTGCTGCCGCTGGCCGGGCTGATCGACCTGGACGCGGAACGCACCCGGCTGTCGCGGGAGCGCGCACGTGCCACGAACGACCTGGAAAAGCTGCGTTGCAAGCTGGCGAATGCCGATTTTGTCGCGCGTGCGAGGGCCGACGTGGTAGAAGAGAACCGCGCGCGCGCCGGCGCGGCCGAGCGCGAAGTTGCGCGGCTGGAGGCGGCGCTCGCCCACCTGGACTAGAAGGACGTAAGTCAACGGTTGCAAACACGGCTACACGTCCTAGTTGCGACACGCTGTTATGACGCCGGGCGATTGTCTCGTTTATGATTTGTCGTCTCATTTAAGGTATGGTGTCGTTGTGCTGGCCGGAGGTCTCCGGTGCGGGATTTTCGGCGGGGGCGGTCGTTGGACAATCTGATCGAAGGATGGCTGAACAACCCCGCCAGTCGGCTGTCGCTGCGCTTCCCGGATCGGCTAGAGCAGCGTTTCGAGGCCGATACCGGCGCCGAACGCAGCCGCACGCTGATGGTGTTCGGCGCCTTCGGCTTCCTGTTCGGCGCGCTGCTCTACCCCGTCCTGTATCACAGCCTGCCCGACGTCACCCGCCAGAGCCGGATGCTGTACCTCGATCTGTCCATGCCGGTGGGCTTCGGCGTTACGGCGCTGATGCGGCTGAACCTGCGGCCGCTGCTGCGCGAAGGGCTGACCCTGCTGGCCAATCTGGTGTTCGCCTGCGTGGTCATGTACCTGTTCTCGATCACCCGAATGGCCTACGCCCCCGTCGTGGTCGCCGGGGTGACGGGGCTGATGGTCTACAACGCCGTCGGCATCCAGCTGCGGTTCGGCTACGCGCTGGCGGCGATGGTGGTGATCGTCGGCGCCTACGTCCTGGCGCTGTTGTCCCAGCCGGGCATCAGCGGGGCAGAGCAGCGCAGCCTGGTCATCGTCGCGGTGACGATCGGCGCCTACCTGATGCTGGCGAACTGGCGGCTGGAGCGTGCGGCGGAGGAGTTCCACGAGCGGCTGCGGGGCGCGC
>CAXUIR010000327.1:2257-3406 GCA_964251005.1 uncultured Acetobacteraceae bacterium
GCGCGCCTACCTGCTGATGCTGCGCGAACGCCTGCAGCGTCAGGACCTCTCGCTGCGCAACCTCGAGCTCGACGAGTTGGCGCGCCGCGACGCGTTAACCGGGCTCGCCAACCGACGCGCCTACGACGCCTGGATGGCGGCCGTGTGGGCACAGGCGTCGGCCGCCGACGGGGTCGGCACCTCGGTCGGCCTGATCGTCGTCGACGTGGACCGTTTCAAGGCTTACAACGACTTCTACGGCCACGCCTCCGGCGACGACTGCCTTAAGAAGATCGCCGTCTGCCTGCGCGACCAGCTGCGCGGCACTACCGACCTGGCCGCACGGCTGGGCGGCGAGGAGTTCGCGATCCTGTTGCCCGGCCAGCCCGAGGACGTCTGCGCCGACATCGCCGAGCGGGTCCGCCTGGCCGTGCAGCGCCTCGAGCTGCCGCATTCCGGCCTCGGCGCACACGGCATGGTCAGCGTGAGCGCCGGCGTGGCCAGCCGTGCCGTGCTGCCCGGCAACTCGCCGGCCAGCCTGTTCGAGGCGGCTGACAGCGCGCTGTATCAGTCCAAGATATCGGGCCGCAACCGGGTGTGCGTCGCCACCTTTGCCGCGATCGCCAGCGTGCGGGAGACGGTCGACCGGTAGGCCCGGGGAAAGTAAGCAAGCAGTTCTTTTTTGAAAAAAAGAACCAAAAAACTTTTGTTCCCTTGAGTACACGCTGCGGACGTGTCCGCGACAGCCGAACAAAAGTCTTTTTGCTTCTTTTTCTTCAGAAAAAGAAGGCCTTCCTTCCTTGGAGTAGGTCTTCTGTTCACCCCCTCGCGCGCCCATGCTGACCTTGGCCCCGCCTTCTACGACGAGGTCGAGCCGGCCCGTTTTCCGCAGCACGTCCTGCGCTACCGCAACCAGACTTGGGCGCTGCGCCTGGGCCTGGGCGACCTGTCGGAGGCGGCCTGGCTGGACCATTTCGGCCGCTTCGTGCCGCTGCCCGGCAGCTTCGAGCGGCCGCTGGCGCTGCGCTACCACGGCCACCAGTTCCGCAGCTACAACCCGGAACTCGGCGACGGGCGCGGTTTCCTATTCGCCCAGCTGATCGACCCGGTGGACGGGCGGTTGCTGGATTTCGGCACCAAGGGCAGCGGCACCACGCCGTGGTCGCGCAC
>CAXUIR010000328.1:0-1444 GCA_964251005.1 uncultured Acetobacteraceae bacterium
TGTTCCCTGGGTTGTACCGTGTGGGAGAGTTCGCGACAGCCGTGACAAAAGCTTTTTGCTTCTTTTTCTCGAAAAAGAAGTACTTTGTTCGTGTTTGTTTGCACAGGCAACACCGGCGTTTCCGAGCACCGGAGCGTGGGAAATTACGTTATGACCGCGAATCGCGGCTTTGGCTTCTCACGGCTCGGAAGGAAACCAAAGCCTGCTTTTTCGAAGCAAAGCAGCAAGAAACCTTAGTTTGGCTGTCGCGAATGTTTCCGCACCGCGCACCCAAGGGATCAAAAGTTTTTGGTTCTTTTTTTCAAAAAAGAACCGCTTGGCTTGTTTTTCACTCGTCAGCACGCAAAATCGCTGGTGTCTGATGCGTTGCAAGCCGACGCTTACGCCCCCGCCACCGTCATCCCATCCACCCGGATCGTCGGCGCGTCCGTGCCACGCCTGAACACCAGGTCGTTGGCCGGCCGCAACGCCAGGAACATGTCGTTCAGATTGCCCGCGATGGTGATCTCCGCAACCGGCTCGGCCAACGCGCCGCGGCGGATCATGAACCCCGCAGCGCCGCGGCTGTAGTCGCCGGTCATGCCGTTGATGCCCGAGCCGATCAGTTCGGTGACGTAGACGCCCTCCTCGATGTCGGCCATCAGCTCGGCCGGCGTCACCGCACCTGCCGCCATGTACAGGTTGGTGGCAGACGGTCCCGGCGGGCCGCCGGTGCCGCGACTGGCGTGGCCAGTGGTGCGCAGGCCGAGCTGACGGGCGCTGCGGCTGTCCAGCAGCCAGGTGGTCAGCACGCCGTCCTCGATCAGGGCGCGCTTCTGGGTGGCCACGCCCTCTGCGTCGAACGTGCCGGACCGCGAGCCGCGGATACGCAACGGATCGTCATGGATGTGCACGCCGGCGGCGAACAGGCGCTGGCCCATGCGGTCCTTCAGGAAGCTGGTGCCGCGCGCCACGCTGCCGCCGTTGATCGCACCAGAGAGGTGGCTGACCAAGCTGCCGGAGGTGCGCGGGTCGTACACCACCGGCATGCGCCCGGTCTTCGGCCGCGTCGGGTTCAGGCGGGAGACGGCGCGCTCGCCGGCGCTGTGGCCGATCTCGCCGGGGTCCTGCAGGTCGGCAAGGTGCACGGCGCCGTGGTAGTCGTAGTCGCGCTGCATGCCCGTGCCGGCTCCGGCGATGACGCTGGCCGAGTGCGAGTGGTAGCTGCGCGTGTAGGCGCCGGCGAACCCGGCCGACGTCGCCAGGAACATGTCGGTGCGGCCGACCCCGGCGCTGCCCCCTTCCGAGTTGGTGACGCCGTGCACGGCCAGCGCTGCCGCCTCCGCCGTCTCGGCGCGCGCGATCAGCGCCGCCACGTCGGGCTCCACGGGGTCGACCAGGTCGAGGAAGCCCGCATCCGCCGGGCTCACCGCGGCGGGTCTGGTGCCGGCCGCCTCGGCGGCGG
>CAXUIR010000328.1:1454-3403 GCA_964251005.1 uncultured Acetobacteraceae bacterium
CCATTGCGACCGCGCGCTCGGCCAACGCGGCGAACCGCGCAGGGTCCACGCTGGTGGCCGACACGATGGCGCTCTTGGCGCCGCAGAACACGCGCAAGCCCAGGTCGCGGGATTCCGAGCGCTCCAGCGTCTCGGTCTGACCGAGCCGGCGCTCCACGCTGAGCGAGGTGCGGCCGACCAGGATGGCGTCGGCCCGCTCGGCGCCGGCTTTGCGGGCGCTGGCGAGCAGGGAGTCTAGGAGGTCGAGGCTCATGAGGGCACCAGGAGAAAGCAAGCAGTTCTTTTTTGAAAAAAAGAACCGAAAAACTTTTGGTCTCTGTGCGTGTGCCGGGTCGAGACGTGTCGTTTCAGCCGTCCGCGACAGCCGGAGTAAAAGCTTTTTGCTTCTTTTTCTCGAAAAAGAAGGCCTTCGCTTCCTTCCTTCACGCCGCTAACCGCATGCTGATGTCCGACAGACTAGGCACGCTCTGCGCCGGGCCCATCGCGGCCAGCGTCGGCGTCCCACGGAAGATGCGCGCGGCGGCGCGGCGCACGTCCTCCACCGTCACCGCGTCCAGCTTGGCCACCGTCTCGGCAGTGGGGATGATGCGGCCGAACACCTGCATCTGGCGAGACAGCTGCTCGCAGCGGCTGCCGGTGCTCTCCATGCTCATCAGCAGGCTCGCCTTCACCTGGGCGCGGGCGCGGCGCAGTTCTGGCTCGTTGGCGTCGAGCTGCACGCGGTGCAGCTCCTCGAGCGTGACTGGGACCAGCTCGGCGGCCTCGGACTCGCCGGTGCCGGCGTAGATGCCGAACAGGCCGGTTTCCATGTAGGGCGCGGCGAATGAGTAGATCGAGTAGACCAGCCCGCGCTTCTCGCGGATCTCCTGGAACAGCCGCGACGACATGCCGCCGCCGAGCAGGCCGGACAGCAGCAGCGCCGGGTAGTAGTCCGGGTCCTTGTAGCCGACCGAGGGGAAGCCCAGCACGATGTGCACCTGGTCCAGGTCGCGCTCCTCGCGGAACTCGCCGCCGCCGTAGTGACCGGCTTCGACCGGCGCCGGCATCTCGGAGGGCAGGTCGGCGAAGTGGCGGGCGACCAGGTCCACCACTCGGTCGTGTTCCAGCTTGCCTGCGGCGGCGACCACCACGTTGCCGGCGGCGTAATGCCGCCGCATGTAGCCGGCGATTTCGGCGCGGCTCAAACCGCGGATGATCTCCTCGGTGCCCAGCACAGGGCGGCCCATCGGCTGGGACGGGTAGGCGGCTTCCTGGAAGTGGTCGAAGATGATGTCGTCCGGCGTGTCGTTGGCCTGGCCGATCTCCTGCAGGATCACGCCGCGCTCGCGCTCCACCTCGTCCGGCGCGAAGGTGGAGTGGGTGAGGATGTCGCCGATGATGTCGGCGCCGAGGTCAAGGTCCTCCTTCAGCATCTTCACGTAGTAGGCGGTCTGCTCGCGGGCGGTGTAGGCGTTGATGTGGCCGCCGACGTTCTCGACCTCCTCGGCAATCTGCGCCGCGCTGCGCCGCTCGGTGCCCTTGAAGGCCATGTGCTCGAGGAAGTGGCTGACGCCGTTCTGTGCGGCCTCCTCGTTGCGGGTGCCGCTGGCGACGTAGGCGCCGATCGAGATCGTCTCCACCCGTTCCATCTGTTCGGTGACCACGGTAAGGCCGGAGGGCAGCGTGGTGACGCGGATGGCGCCGGCTTCGGTCGGTGACTCGGTCATCAATGGTTCCTTGCGACGAAAGCGCGGATGGCGGCCTGCACCTGGCCCAGGTCGTTCGGCAGGTGGGAGAAGTGTTCCTGCCTTTCATATAGGTCCGCAAGGTGCGGCGGCAGAGGGGGCCGCGCGCCGGTGGCCTGCGCCATCGCGTCGGGGAATTTCGCCGGGTGGGCGGTGGCCACCGCGATGGTGGGCAGGTGGGCGCAGGGGTGGGCGCGGGCGGCGGCGATGCCGATGGCGGTGTGC
>CAXUIR010000329.1:0-3396 GCA_964251005.1 uncultured Acetobacteraceae bacterium
ACCCAGGGGAACAAAAGTTTTTTGGTTCTTTTTTTCAAAAAAGAACCGCTTGCTTGCTGCTACAGGTCACCACCCAAGGTGGCGGCTAGAAGGACCCCAGCCTATCGAACTATGCAGGTGCATTGTTGGCCGGCTGTGATGCGCCTGTCTGCGCGCCTGTCTACCGGTTTAATAGGCACCTGCCCCGTCGCTGCTGCGGGCCGCTCGTCGAGGTCATCTGCAGCGCGTTGATCAGGCGCGACGTCGCGCGCGCGGCTCACAAGCTGAACCAGCCTTGCAGCATCAACAACGCAACGCTCACTTTTGTCTGCAAGCGTTGCGAAGGCGCTCGTTGGTCGTCGGGACAACCAGGCAGTGGTGGTCTCGCGCGGACCGCGCCCCGGCGAGCGCTGGGTCGGCCCGGCGACCGCACTGGCTTTGCCGTGCCGCCGGGTCAGGAGGCGGTTCCAGCGGTCGCAGACGCGATCCAGTCGACCGTGGCGGACAACGCCTGACGGGCATCCCCCTCGGCCGCGGCGAAGGTGGCGAGCTGCCGGTCGGCGCTCGTGCCCTGCGCGGCAAGCTTGCGCAGCCAAGCCAGCTCGGCCTCGCAGCCCAAGGCGGCGGCGTCCTCCTCCACCTGCGCGAGCACGGCGTCCAGCCCGGCGGCGAACGCCACCGTATCGCCGTCGAGGCCCACGAACGCGGCGTGCACGCCGTCGCGCTGCGCCCGCCACAGGTTCTCGGCGGTGATCGCCCGGGCTGAACCGGTCTGCCCGCGGTTGAGCTCCGGCGAACGGTCGAGGCGCCGCACCAGGCAGCGATACAAAGCTGCCACGCCCAGCGTGTCGTCGACCCGGGTGCAGCTGTCCGCCACGCGAAGTTCCAAGGTCGGAAAATGCATCGACGGCCGCAGGGTCCACCACAGGAAGCTCGCGTCGGTGACCGAGCCCGACCGGATCATCGCCGCGACGTAGCGATCGTGGTCGGCCGCATCTTCAAAGAGGTCGGGCAAGCCGGTGCGCGGCATCTCGCCCCAGACCGACAGGCGGTAGGCCGCCAGCCCGGTGTCGCGTTCCTGCCAGAACGGCGAGGAAGCAGACAGCGCCAGCAGCAGCGGCAGGAACGGTTGCATGCGGTTCATCAAATCGACGCGCGCCTCAGGCCGAGGCACCTCGACGTGCACGTGCATGCCGCACACGAGGTCGCGCTGCCCCAGCATCTGCATCTGCTCCATCAGGTGGTCGTAGCGCGGCTTCCTGGTCTGGCGCTGCTGCTGCCAGCTTGCCAGCGGCTGGGTGCCGGAGGCGAGCACCAGGATGCCGTGCTCACGCCCCGCCTCGACCAGGCCTGCGCGCAGTTCCAGCAGTTGCGCACGCGCGGCAGCCTGGCTGTCGGTCGGCGCTGTCGCCACCTCAACCTGGGCCGCCAGCAGCTCCCGCTCTGCTGATGCTACACGCGCCTGGGCCGCCTTATGGAAAGACTCGGTGTGCTCCGGGGTGGACCGGGTGGCAGCGTCCGCTAGGAAGTATTCTTCCTCGATACCGAAATTATAGCGCGCGTCCATGTGGGTCCTTTGTGTGCGAGGCGCGACATGTCGATTTGGCGAAGCAAGGCAAGCAGTTCTTTTTTGAAAAAAGAACCAAAAAGCTTTTGTTCCCTATGAGTACACGCTGAGGGAGAGTCCGCGACAGCCGCGACAAAAGTCTTTTGCTTCTTTTCTTCAGAAAAGAAGGCCTTGCTTTCTTGCTGGCTAGCTACGGGATCACCGATACCCTGCCGCCTGCAGCTCGAACAACTCGGCGTAGCGCCCGCCTTGCGCCACCAGCTCCGCGTGCGTCCCGCTCGCCTCCACCTGACCGCCGGCCACCACCAATATCTGGTCGGCCATGCGGACGGAGGAGAAGCGGTGGGAGATCAGCACCGCCGTGCGGCCGGCACTCAGCGCCTTGAAGCGCTCGAACACCTCGAACTCCGCGCGCGCGTCCAGGGCGGCGGTCGGCTCGTCCAGGATCAGCACGGCCGCGTCGCGCATGTAGGCACGGGCGAGGGCCACCTTCTGCCACTCGCCGCCCGACAGCTCCACGCCGCCGCGGAAGCGCCGCCCGACCATCTGGTCGTAACCGCCCGGCAGCCGGCCGATCACCTCGTCGGCGCGTCCGCTGGCGGCGGCCTGTTCGATCCGAATCCGGTCGGCGCGACGCCCTATCCGGCCGACGGCGATGTTGTCGGACGCGCTGAGGTCGTAGCGCACGAAGTCCTGGAAAATCACGCCGATGCCGGCGCGCAGGCTGTCCAAATCGTAGGCGCGCAGGTCGTGGCCATCCACCAGGATGCGGCCCTCATCGGGGTCGTACAGCCGGGTCAGCAGCTTCACCAGCGTGGTCTTGCCGGCGCCGTTCTCGCCCACCAGCGCCAGCACCCGCCCGGCCTCCAGGCGGAAGCTCAGGTGGCGCATCGCCCAGGCCGGCGCGTCCGGGTAGCGGAAGCCGACGTCCTGGAACTCGATGCCGCCGGCGAGCGCGGCCGGGAACGCCAGTCCGCCGGCTGGCGAGACGATGGCGGCGCGCAGGTCCAGGAACGAGAACAGGTCCTGCAGGTACAGCGCCTGGCTGGCCAGCGAGGATACTCCGGCCAGCACGCCCGCCAGCAATCCGCGCAGGCGCTGGAACGACGCCGCCAGGAAGGTGAGGTCGCCCACCGTCAGCCCGCCCGCCACCGCGCGCCACGCCAGGTAGGCATAGGCCGCGTAGTAGCCGAGCGTCCCGAGCGCGGCCAGCAGCGCGCCCGATGCGGCCCGACGCCAGGCGAACGCCGCGTTCTCCTGCTGCATCGAAACCGCCAGTTCGCGGTAACGGCCGATCAGGAAGCCGTGCAGGCCGAACAGCTTGACCTCTTTCGCGGTGTAGGTGCTCGCACCCGTCTGCCGCAGGTAGTCCAGTTCCCGCCGGTCGGCGGTGCGCTTGACGTTGATCTCGTAAGCCAGGCGGTTGAACCGCACTTCGCCGATGAACGCCGGCACCAGGGCGGCCGCCAGCAACAGGATCAGCCAGGGTGCATAGGCGGCGATGCCGGCGGCGAAGCCCGTCAGGGTGACCAGATCCTGCGCCTGGCCCAGCAACAGGCTGACCAGGCCGGAGCGGCCGCTGGCCTGCCGCCGGGCACGGTCGAGCTTGTCCTGCGTCTCGCTGTCCTCGAAGTCGCGCAGGTCCAGGGTGGCGGCGTGCTGCATCAGGCGCAAGCTCGTCTCGTCGCTGAACCGGTCGGACAGCAGCTGGTCCAACAGCGCCACCGCGCGGCCGAGCGCGTCGGCCAGCAACGCCAGCAGCAGTTCGGTGCCCAGCAACAGGCCCAGCCGCCAAAGGTCGCCCGCCTGCGCCGGCGTACTCGCCGTCGGAGCAACCCCGACCACCCTGT
>CAXUIR010000330.1:0-3389 GCA_964251005.1 uncultured Acetobacteraceae bacterium
ACACCAGCGACTTCTACGGCCCGCACGTCACCAACCAGCTGATCCGCGAGGCACTGCACCCCTACCCGGACGGGCTGGTGATCGTCACCAAGATCGGCGCCCGCCGTGGTGAGGACAAATCGTGGAGCCCGGCGTTCTCGGCTGAGGAACTGACGCAAGCCGTGCACGACAACCTGCGCCACCTCGGCGTGGACACGCTCGACGTGGTCAATTTTCGCGCGATGTTTGCGCATCACCCGGCGGAGGGCTCGATCGAGGCGCCGTTGAGCGTGCTTGCGGACCTACAGCGCCGCGGCCTGGTGCGCCACGTCGGGTTGTCCAACGTCACGCCGGCGCAGGTGGCAGAAGGACGCCGCGTCTGCGAGGTCGCCTGCGTGCAGAACCTCTACAACCTGGCACACCGGCAGGACGACGCAATGATCGACGACCTCGCCCGCGACGGCATCGCCTACGTGCCGTTCTTCCCGCTGGGCGGCTTCACGCCCCTGCAGTCCAACGTGTTGTCCGAGGTGGCGGCGCGACTCGGCGCCACGCCGCTACAGGTGGCGTTGGCCTGGCTTCTGCACCGCTCGCCGAACATCCTGCTGATACCGGGAACGTCGTCGGTCGCGCACTTGCGGGAGAACCTGGCGGCGGTCTCGCTTGTGCTGCCGGATGGTGTGCTTCGGGAACTCGACACGGTGGGACGGGCGGAAGCTGCGTGAGACTGGCGGGATAAGGAACAGGCAGGTAAGCGGTTCTTTTTTGAAAAAAAGATCAAAAAGTTTTGTTCTCTGGGTGTACGCTGACGGAAGCTCCGTGACAGCCAGACCAGAAATTTTTTGCTGCTTGTTTTTAATCAAGCAGAGCTTGCTTTCCTGTTCACGTGCCAGGAACTTCTATTCTCAAGAAACAACGCGGTGTTTGGAAACCTCCCGGAGCGTCGTCGAGTTTCTAATATGACCGCGTGCCATTGCACGACGCTCGGTGCTTGCGACCGTCGATGATCGGCTCGTTGCTCGTTGGTAAAGCGCGAACGATACGCGCTGATGCTTGCGCATCGAGATGAAATACCAGCGGCCTGGAGATTGACCGTTCTAAAGCAAGCAAGGCCTTCTTTTTTGGAAAAAAGAAGCAAATAACTTTTGTCTCGGCTGTCGCGGGATTATCCGGAGAGCGCGCGACAGCGGAATCAAAAGTTTTTTGGTCCTTTTTTTCAAAAAAGGACTGCTTGCTTTCTGTGGGGCAGCATCAAGGCCCTCTGCCAGTAGGTGAGACCTCGACCTCCGCTGTCGTGCCCTCACTTACGCGAACAGACCTCTCCCAATGCTTTCCCCAGGCGCCACCCCAGGCGGCACCGCGAACAACCCACTAGCCGTGTGCGTCGCATATTGGTTCAGCATGTCGAACTTGGCCATGCGCTCGAAGATCTTGCTGAACTGCGTACGCGGATCTTTCTGATACGCCAGGAACAGCAGCCCCGAATCGTACTCCATCGCCTGGCGCCACGGCGGCCAGCGTTCCGCGGTGAAGCTCACCCCGTCGTTGTAGCTGTAGCCGCGGCGGAAGATGCGCGCGCCGGTGGCCGCCACGCTCGCCAGCCGCACGTGTGCGTTCTCGGCGATGATCGGGTTGCCGTCGGCGTCGGCGGCGTCGAGGTTGGCCGGGTCGTGTTCGGCGTGCGCCCCGATCGGCGCGCCCTGCACTTTGGTGCGGCCCATCGTCTGTTCCTGAAAGCTGACCGGCGTGCGGTCCCAGTGCTCCAATGCGATGCGGATTCGGCGGGCCACCAGGTAGGTGCCGCCGCGCATCCAGGCGGGGCCCTCGTCGCCGGCCCACACCACCGAGTCCATGTCGGTGGCGCTGGCCGAGTTGGGATTGTTGCTGCCGTCGCGGAAGCCCATCAGGTTGCGCGGCGTCTGGGCGTCGGGCTGCGGGATGAAGCCGGCCTGCACCCAGCGTATGTCCGCCGTCCCGTAGGCCAGGCGGGCGAGCTGGCGAACGGCGTGAAAGGCGGTTTGCGGGTCCTCGGCGCAGGCCTGCACGGAGAGGTCGCCGTCGCAGCGCGCCGGCTGCAGCTGGTCGCCCACGAAGCGCGGCAGGTCCGCCAGCGCCGCCGGCCGGCGTGCGGCGAGGCCGTAGCGGTCGTGGCCGTCCTTGGTGAACAAGGTTGGGCCGAAGCCGAAGGTCAGCGTCAGCCGCGCGGGCGGCATGCCGGCCACGTCCCCCGAATCCGTGGGGTCGGCGGGCTGGCCTGCGCAGAGGCGGGCGGCAGCCTCGGTCCAGCGTGCCAGCAGAGCCTGCACGTCCTCCCGCTTGGCCGCAGTCAGGTCGAAGGCGGCCAGGTAGGTGTGCGCCTGCTGCGGCGTGGCGATGCCGGCCTGGTGGGCGCCGTGGAACGCCACCAGCGGGTCCGGCGTGGGCACGGTTGTACTCTGCGCCGCAGCGGGCCGCGCTACCGCGGCAGCCGCCAGCCCGGCAGAGGCGCCGAGGAAGCCGCGCCGCGACGCCATCGGGCAACCGCTCATCGGCCGCTTTCCAACTGCAGCGTGTTGACGTGACCGACGCGAAGGCCGCCCAGCGAGCTTCTCAAACGTAAGTTCGCGAGAAGCCTGCCGGGGCCGACGCGGCTGACGTTGCCGACGCAGACGCCGCCCAGCGAGCTCATCGAACGTAAGCTCGCAACAAGCCCGCGTGCGCTGGTGCGTCTGCCGCCAATGCCGCGCACGGTGTGCCGGAGACTTATCGGGCGTCCACTCACCGCGAGCCGGCCCGCATCAGCGTGTTGACGTCGTCCATGACGTAGTAGAACCCCTTGTTGTCAGGCGTCAGCGCGATGCCGAATAGGTCGCCGTTGCCCGGCGGCGACTGCGCCTGGTCGTTGTTGATCCATTGCGCGTAGATCTGGCGCCCGGCGGCGGGATCAACCTCCACCAGCCTGCCATCCTTGCCGTTGCAGACCAGCAGATGGCCCTGCGGCGACCAGGTCATCGCCAGCGGCCAGGACAGCAGGCCGTCCTTGGTGACCACCCGGCCGGTGCCGGCACTGTCGGTGCGGGTCAGCGCGTTGGGGATCGCCACGATCAAATTGTCCAGCCCGTCGGTCACGTACAGCGTGCCGTCCGGCGCCAAAGCCAGCCCGGTGGGGCCGAGCAGGAAGTTGTCGCGGTCTGCCCGCTGGGCAAAGCCGGACCCCACCGCCGTGCGGCTGGCGATCACCGGCGGTTGGCCCGGTGCCACCGTCAGGTCCAGCCGCAGCACGCTGGCCTTGTGCACCACCACCGGCAGGCTGGTCGCCGGGTCCAGCACGGCGGGCGAGGGCAGCCCGAGACCCGCCATGCTGACGAACAGCGTGGCGGTGGCGCCGCGGTCCCCCACCGCCATGTTGCCCCCCGGGTCGGTGATGCCGG
>CAXUIR010000331.1:0-3381 GCA_964251005.1 uncultured Acetobacteraceae bacterium
GGTCGGCGAGGGTGTCGTAGTCGTAGCCGGTCCAGGGCTGGGTGGAGCGGCCGAAGCCGCGGCGGTCGTAGCTGACGACGCGGTAGCCGTTGTTGGCGAGGTGGACGGACTGGTACTCCCACATGTCGGCATCCAGCGGCCAGCCGTGGATGAGGACGACGGGCTTGCCGGCGCCCCAGTCGTTGTAGTGGATGTGGGTGCCGTCCTTGGTCTCGACGAAGGGCATTTCGGGTGTCCTGATGCGGTTTCGCCGGGAACGGCTTCCGAGCTGGGTGGGTTGCGTGATGAGTGCGCGGCGATGTGCTATGCCGGCGGCTGCAGGTCTTGGATTTTTGACGCTTAGGAAGAAAGCAAGGCCTGCTTTTTTGAAAAAAAGCAGCAAAAAAACTTTTATCGCTGCTGTCGCGATGGTTCTGCAGCGCACGCCTAAAGGAACAAGAGTTTTTTGGTTCTTTTTTTCAAAAAAGAACTGCTTGCCTTGCCTGATCCGTCGTCAGAATGTCGGTGTTTAGCACTGGGGGTGTGATCATGACCGAGGTTGTGCACGCACCGATGAGTGCGGAGGCTTTCCTGGCGTGGTCGTTGGCCCAGCCAAAGGGGAGACGTTACGAGCTGGTGAGCGGCGAGGTAGTGCGCATTCATTCCGCACGCGCGGCGCACGCGCGGACCAAGTTCAACCAGTAAGCCGACCTTATACCAACCGGTCTGGATGCTGACTCACAGAAAGCAAGCAGTCCTTTTTTGAAAAAAAGGACCAAAAAACTTTTGACTCCGCTGTCGCGCGCTCTCCGGATAAGTCCGCGATAGCAGAGACAAAAGTTTTTTGCTTCTTTTTTTCAAAAAAGAAGGCTTGCTTGCTTCGCAACGGTCAAACTCCAGGCCCGTTGGTATTACATAGGTTTTCCGTTCCGCTGCTCCTCAAACCCCTATCTGCCGAGTGCGAGCTCCTTAGCCAGCGACTTCGTCATTTCCGTCGCGATCACTCCGCGACCTGCAACGGAGCGCGCACGCGAGATGGTTCTGACGAGGCGGTTCGGCGCAGCGCAACCGCGTTCAACGCGCCGTAGGCGAGCGAGCCGGCCGTCACGGCCGCGAACACGGTGGACATGTCTGCACCGGACCTTGCCAGCATCAGGCTGCCACCGGCGCCGATGACCAGGCGCGCGATGCCGGCGACGAACGGCCAGAGCATGCGGCCCCGCCCTTGGCTGGCGAAATACAGCATCATGCCGAACCCGACCGCGGCGTAGGCGGGCGCGACGATGCGGAGGTAACGCGCGCCCGCCTGCAGGGCGGCGATGTTGTCGGTGAATAGGCCCAGCCAGGCGTGGGGGAACAGGCTGGCGAGAAGCCCCACACCTCCGGCCGGGACGGACGCGAGCAGGACGGCGGTCCAGGCGACCCGCCGGGCGCGGGCGTGGTCTCCGGCGCCGGTGGCCGCACCGACCATCGTCACGACGCCGCTGCCGAGGCCGAACAGGAGCGGGATCAGCAGCCAGTCCAGCCTGGACGCGATGCCGTAGCCGCCGAGGGCGTCGACGCCGAACAGCCCGACCGCGGCGGTCACCAGGAGGACCGTGAGGTTGGCCGCGAGCGAGCCGAGCGCCGATACGGACCCGACACCGAGGATGGTGCGGAACAGGGCCCAGCGCAGCCGCGACCGCCGCAGCGTGAGCGCGCCACGCCCGCGGACCAGGTAGCGGATCAGCACGAGCATGGCGGCGAGGTAATACAGCCCGACGGCCAGCCCGGCGCCGCCAACGCCCATGCGCGGCAACGGGCCGAGTCCGAAGATCAGCGCGGGCGAAAGCAGGATGGTGACGAGCGCCCCGGCGAGCGTCACGGACGCGGGCAGCCGGACCTCCCCGGCACCGCGGAGGGCGGCCGCGATCAGGTTGACTGCCCAGATTGGCACCGCGCCGGCGAAGAACCAGCCGGAGAACAGGCATGCGGCGGCAAGCGCGTTGCCGCTCCCGCCCATCGCGCGATACAGCGCCGGACCGGCGGCGAAGGCCCCGGCGGTGAACAGCACGCCGAAGCCGACGGCGAGCACCAGCGCGTGGGCGACGAGGTCGTCGGCCTCGTCCGCGCGCCCTGCGCCCACAGCGCGGGCGATCGCTGCCGACACGCCGCCGCCGATGCCGCCGTTGCTCGCAGCCGTCATCAGGGCCGTCAGCGGGAAGACGAGCGCCACACCCGCGATGGCGTCGATGCCGAGGAAGCTCGTCCAGTAGGTTTCGGCGACTGCGACCAGGGTTTGGGCGAGCAGCACGCCAATGGTCGGCAGGCCGAGCCGCAGCAGGGTGGGCAGCACCGGCCCGCTGAGGATTGCCGCCCGGCGCCTCGCCCGCAAAGAGCGGCCAGCCTGGGCCGCGACGTCGCCTGGCCGGACTGTCACCGGGGCAGTGCGGGCCGCGCAGGTCTCGGGCGCGCCTGTTGACGCGGTGGAATGGTCGGGCACGGCAGTTCTCCCGGTTGCAGACGGCGGATCATGCCGCACACCATAAGCCGTGCTCAGTGTTCAGTGAACATATATAAGGGTGATTATATGACACGAGTTCGTCAGGGCCGCGCGGCCGATGCGTTCAACATGCTTTCGACTGCATCGGGTGATGCGTGGCGACCGGCAGGAAATCAGACCCTGGAGGTCGCCGACCTCCGTCGAGCGGATGACCTCCCGGTACGCTGGCTGCTGGGCGGCCGTGCCTACCTCGTTAGGGCGGTCTGACTTCGGCGCTTCGCCTTCGTCTCTGGTCCGGCCGCTTCGACGGGGGCGCTGCCGCTACTCATGACGGAAGTCTGCGGCGGGTTGGGTGGCGTTACCAGGCCTTCCAGGAGCATGTCGGTATGCACGCGGATCAACTCGTCGAGCTGGACCCAGTCGAAATCGGAGAACGCCAGCAGCAATGCAACAAGGCCGTGCATGGCCGCCCAGAGTGACTGCGCCAACGCCTCGGGCGAGGCGTTCGGACTGCGTAGCGCCCCGCTCGCCTGTGCCGCTGCAAGACGCTCCCGGAAATCGGAAAACACCGTCGGACCTTCGGTTTGGCGCTGTTCCTGCGGCAGTAGGCCTGGATGCCGGCCGTCCCGCAGCAGGAAGGTCAGGCGGTACTCGTCCGGGTGTTTGAGTCCGAAGCGGACGTACTCCGGAATCCAGGCGCGTAGGAAATCGACGGGATCGCTGTTGCGCTTGCTGACGTCCTGCATCGCTTCGCCAAGTTTGCGGAACGCGCCTTCGGTGAGCCGGTCGAGCATCTCTCCCTTGTTCTTGAAATAGACGTAGAGGGCCGTCTGCGATATGCCGACACGGGTGGCGATCTGCCGAGTCGAGACGCTCTCGACGCCGTGCTGCAGGAACAACTCGCGGGCGGCCTCCAGGAT
>CAXUIR010000332.1:0-3363 GCA_964251005.1 uncultured Acetobacteraceae bacterium
GCAAGCAAGGCCTTCTTTTTTGAAAAAAAGAAGCAAAAAACTTTGCCTCCGCTGTCGCGGATTCATCCGGAGAGCGCGCGACTACGGAGTCAAAAGTTTTTTTTGTCTTTTTTCAAAAAAGGACTGTTTGCTTTCTGTGAGTCAGCATCAAGGCCGGCTAGTATTACTTCCCAGTTGTTTTCAATGTCCGTTTGAACCTCGCCCGGAAGGCTGTCTGACGGCATGTTACCCAAAACCATAACAACGGTCCTGGACCCTCTACGGCAGGCAAGGAAGGCAAGGCCTGCTTTTTGAAAAAACAGCAAAAAACTTTGGTCCTGCTGTCGCAGAGGTTTCTGCAGCGCGCGCCCGAGGAGACAAAAGTTTTTTGGTTCTTTTTTTCAAAAAAGAACCGCTTGTGTACGTGTCCACCTGTCAAGATTTGCGACGCCTGCTACAGGCGAACAGCAGTGCTTTGGCGGTTCGGACCGATGGCGGCGCTTAGGTGATCTGTTCCGTTGTTCGAAACCTCGTCAGGCCGACTTTTCGAACGGAGCGTCAGAGAGACTTGGTTACCTTAGTGCAAAACCGGCCGGGCGACCTCTTCCTCCTCGGCTTCGATGCCGCTTTCGCTCGCCGCCATCTCCAGCGCGTCCTCGATGGCCGAGAGCGTGCGCAGAAGCTTCAGCGAGGCCGCCTCGGCAGCCAGCAATTTGAGGCATTGCAGGATACCTGTTGCACTCGGTCCCAAACCTACCTCCAGCTCGTCCACTGCCGACCTCCCGTTGCTCACAATTTCGTGAGTTCAAGCGCAGTCCTACGGGACGTGCGGCCGAAACACAATGGGAAAGTCTGAACGTTGCAACGAAAACCGGAACAACGCGTGGTGTTGGCCAGTCTGCCCGGGTCGTTCCCCGCGAACAGGTCAGACCCGCTGTCGGCCCGGTCATCACCGACGTCTTCGCTGCGTGCACCCAAGACGCAAAAGTTTTTTGGTTCTTTTTTTCAAAAAAGAACCGCTTGCCTAGCCTCAGCAGGCAGCTAGCTCGTTGGCAGGCCCCCTAGGCATCCTGGCAGGCGGCGGCCCGTTTCCGGGCCAGGTTGCCGCGGCTGCCCGAGCGCAGGGCCGTGACGTGTTTATCGTCGCCTTCGAGGACTTTGCCGAGCCTCAGGTGGTCGCTCCCTACCCGCACGAAGTGGTCCGCCTGGGTGCGGCCGGCAGGATGCTGCAGGTGCTGCGGGCCAATGGCTGCCGCGACCTGGTCCTGGTCGGGCCGGTGCGGCGACCGTCGCTGCTGGACCTGCGGCCGGATGCGGACGGCGCGCGCCTCCTGGCGCGCATCGGGCGGGCTGCGGTTGCCGGCGCCGCCGGGTTGCTGGCCGCGGTGGTGCGCGTGCTGGCCGAGGAGGGGTTCCGCATCCTGGGTGCCCACGAGGTGCTGACGTCGGCGCTGGGGCCGCGGGGGTTGGCCGGCCGCGTGGCCGCCGACGCCGAGGCGCTGGCCGACATCGAGCGCGGTGTGGCCGTAGTGCGTGCCCTGGGCGCCGCCGACGTCGGCCAGGCCTGCGTGGTGCAGCAGGGATGCGTGCTGGCGGTGGAAGCCATCGAGGGCACCGACCGGATGATCGCGCGCGCCGCCGAGCTGCGACGGCCCGGGCCTGGCGGAGTGCTGGTCAAGCTGGTTAAGCCGGGGCAGGACCGGCGCGCCGACTTGCCGGCGATCGGGCCGCGCACGGTAGAGGCGGCGGCAGCGGCCGGGCTGCGCGGCGTGGCGTTCGAGGCGGGGGGCACGCTGGTGACGGACCTGCCGGCATGTGCGGCGGCGGCGGACCGGCTGGGGTTGTTTCTGCTTGGGGTGAGCGCGGTGTAATCCCGACGAGGGTAGGCGTTGGATGGAAATGAGAGCTCGGTAACGTAATACCAGGACGCGGTGAGGCTGATTTTCGCAAGGCCTTGCTTGCTTCGGAACGGTCGATCTCCAGGCCCGTTCGAATAACGTGTCGGGAGATGCGGCCGCCAGCGAGGAAACAAAAGTTTTAGTACTTTTCAGGAAGAGACTCTCTTCCTTTCTCTCTCACTCTCCGTCTTCAACTGCCCGCACGCCGCGAGAATATCCTGACCCCGCGGCGTCCGAATGGGCGAAGCAAACCCAGCGTCCATCACGATCTTTGCAAACCGGTGCAGCGCGTTGCCGCTGCTGGGCTCGTAGCTGCTGCCCGGCCAAGGGTTGAACGGGATCAGGTTCACCTTCGCCGGTATGCCGGCGATCAGCCGCACCAGTTCGCGCGCGTCCGCCTCGCTGTCGTTGATGCCGCGCAGCATCACGTATTCGAAGGTGATGCGCCGCGCGTTGGTCGCCCCCGGGTAGCGCCGGCACGCCGCCAGCAGCTCGGCGATCGGGTATTTGCGGTTCAGCGGCACCAGCTCGTCGCGCAAATCGTCGCGCACCGCGTGCAGCGAGACGGCCAGCCCCACGCCGAGCTCCGCGCCGGCGCGGTCCATCATCGGCACCACGCCGGAGGTGGACAGCGTGATACGCCGGCGTGACAGGCCGATGCCCTCGCCGTCCATGACGATGCGCATGGCGGTGGCCACGTTCTCGTAGTTGTAGAGCGGCTCGCCCATGCCCATTAGCACGATGGTGCTGAGCAGCCGCGGCGTCTCGCCCTGCGGGCTGGGCCACTCTGCGTAGCTGTCGCGCGCGGCCATGAACTGACCGACGATCTCGGCTGGCCCCAGGTTACGCACCAGCTTCTGCGTGCCGGTATGACAGAACCGGCAGGACAGCGTGCAGCCCACCTGGCTGCTGATGCACACCGCGCCGCGGTCCTGCTGGCGGTCGGGAATGTAGACGGTCTCGGCCTCCTGGCCGTCGCGGAAGCGGAACAGGAACTTGCGCGTCTCGTCGGCACTGGTCTGCACGGTGGCGGCCACCGGGCGGCCGATGACGAACCGCTCGGCCAGCTTGGCCTGCAGCGGCCGCGCGATCGAGCTCATCGCCGCGAAATCCGTCACCCCCTGGTGGTAGACCCAATGCCAGATCTGCTTGACGCGGAACTTCGCCTCGCCGATGGCGGCGACCTCGTCTGCAAGCGCCTCGCGGCTTAGCCCGACGATGTCGCGCCGCCCGTCCGGCAACACGTGCGGCGGCGGGTTGAACAGCGCGGACTTGGCCAGCACGCGCACCCGCTCGGCCTCGGTCAGCGCGTCGGCGTCAGACGCGTTGGCCGCAGGCACGTGAGGAGAAGGCGGAGGCCGCAGCGTCACGTTCATGCCGGGCACGCCTTCTGCATCGCCGCGAGCGCGCCGGAGAAGCCCGCCAGGCTGAAATGGTCGGTGGCCACCGCCCCGTGCGCCCCCCCCACCAGGCGGACGGCCACGCT
>CAXUIR010000333.1:0-3361 GCA_964251005.1 uncultured Acetobacteraceae bacterium
GTATCAGCGACGCCGACTACGCACCGGCCATTGCGGCCGCGCTGCACGCGCACGACGCCGAGATCGCTGCGATCGCCGGCAGCCGGGAGGCGGCGAGTTTCGACAACACCATCGTGGCGTTGGAACGTTCCGGGGCGATGCTGACGCGCGTGGTGCAGATCTTCGAGAACGTCACGCAGTCCAACACCGACGCCGCGCTGGATGCCGCCAAGCAGCAGATCGACCCGGAACTGCAGGCGCATGAGGATGGCATCAGGCTGAACCCGCTGCTGTTTGCGCGCGTGAAGGCGGTCTACGATGCGCGCGCGTCGCTGCGGCTGGACGCGAAAGCCGTCTACCTCGTCGAGCAGACCTTTAAGGAGTTCGTGCATGCCGGCGCGGCGCTTGCCCCGGCGGATCAGGTGCGGCTGCGCACGCTGAACCAGCAGATCACCCGCCTGCAGACGAGCTTTCAGCAGAAGCTGCTGGCGGCGACGGCAGGTGGCGCGGTGGTGGTGGAGGGCGCCGGCGAGTTGGCAGGGCTGGACCCTGCGGAAGTGAGCTCGGCCGCCGAAGCCGGCCACCTGCGCGGGCATGCCGGGAAATACGTGCTGCCGCTGCGCAACACCACGCAGCAGCCGTCATTGGCCAAGCTGACGGACCGCGACCTGCGGGCGCGCATCATGGCCGCCTCGGAGCACCGCGGCGACGCGGCCGGGCCGAACGACGAGCGCGACCTGATCGCCCAGCTCGCCAGGTTGCGCGCGGAAAAGGCGCAGCTGATGGGGTTTGCGAACTTCGCTTCCTACGCTCTGGAAAACCAGATGGCAAAGACTCCGGAAGCGGCGATGAAGCTGCTGGACAGCCTGGTGCCGGGGGCGACCGCCAAGGCGCGCGGCGAAGCGGCCGACATGCAGGCGATCATCGACAAGGCGGGCAACGAGAAGGGCATGGGCGCGACAGGCGTTGGCGGGGAAGCTGCGGGCTTCAAGCTCGCTTCCTACGATTGGAACTTCTACGCCGAGCAGGTGCGGCACGCGAAATACGACCTCGACGAGGCGCAGACGCGGCCGTATTTCGAGCTCGACCGCGTATTGCACGACGGCGTGTTCTTCGCCGCCAACAAGCTGTATGGAGTCACGTTCAAGGAACGCCACGACGTGCCGGTGTACCAGCCGGACGTGCGCACCTTCGAGGTGTTCGACGCGGACGGCACACCGATCGCGCTGTTCTACGCCGACTACTACGCGCGCCCGAACAAGCAGGGCGGCGCCTGGTGCGACGAGCTGGTGCAGCCGAGCGGGCTGCTCGGCCTCAAGCCGGTGGTGGTGAACGTGGCGAGCTTCAGCAAGCCGGCGCCGGGCCAGCCGGCGCTGATCGGGTTCGACGACGTGACCACCATGTTCCACGAGTTCGGCCACGCGCTGCACGCGATCTTCAGCAACCAGCACTTCCCCAGCCAGAACGGCTTCTCGGTGCCGCGCGACGTTGTCGAGTTCCCTTCGCAGTTCAACGAGCATTGGGCGCTGGACCCGGCCGTGTTCGCCAACTACGCGCGGCACTACCAGACAGGGGCAGCGATGCCGGCCGAGATGGTGGAGAAGATCAGGCGCGCGCGGACCTTCAACCAGGGTTACATGCTGACCGAGTACCTGGCCGCGGCGCTGCTGGACTTGGAATGGCACAGCCTGCCTGCGACCGCGCCGTTGCAGACGCCCGACACGTTCGAGGCGGCCGCGCTGAAGAAGCACGCGATCGACCTGGACGCGGTGCCGCCGCGCTACCGCAGCACCTATTTCAGTCACATCTGGGCCGGCGGTTACGCGGCGGGCTACTACGCTTATTTGTGGGGCGAGGTGCTGGACGACGACGCCTACGCCTGGTTCACCGAGCACGGTGGGCTGACCCGCGCGAACGGCCAGCGTTTTCGCGACATGATGTTGGCGACGGGGCACACGGCGGACCCGATGGAGTTGTACCGCGCGTTCCGCGGGCATGATCCGGATACGGCGCCGTTGTTGCGGCAACGGGGGCTGGATTCAAAAAGCTAGAAGCAAGAAGTTCTTTTTTGAAAAAAAGAACCAAAAAACTTTTGCTCTCGTAGGTGATCGAGGTTGAAACGTGTCGTCTCAGCCGTCCGCGACAGCCGCAGCAAAAGCTTTTTGCTTCTTTTTCTCGAAAAAGAAGGCCTTGCTTTTACTCCTTAGCCTGCGTGAGGCATCGCGAATTGCCATTGACGGCGCGGCCATCGTTCATGTGACACCTTGACTCTGCTTATGCTCATCGCCAGCATAAGGGAGTAGGAAGTGGACAGGTGGCCCCTCTCTACGAGGGGCTAATGCTCCAGTTGAGCATAACAGGAGCTCAAGGCTCCGAGGGGAATGTTGCATGGCTGCGACTGCGCTGCTGACCAGGTCTCCGATGTACGCGCGTGTGCAGCGGGTGATACCGCCGATGGAGTGGCCGACGTTCGAGCCGGACATCGAGGCGATCCTGCGGCTGAAGCGTGAGCGGAACGCGGTGATCCTGGCGCACAACTACATGACGCCGGAGATATTTCACTGCGTGTCCGACATCGTCGGCGACAGCCTGTTGCTGGCACGCGAGGCGCAGCACGTGGACGCCGACGTGATCGTCATGGCCGGTGTGCACTTCATGGCGGAGACGGCAAAGATGCTGAACCCGGGCAAGACAGTGCTGATTCCGGATTTGCGGGCGGGGTGTTCGCTGGCCGAATCGATCACCGCCGAAGACGTGCGCGCGTTGCGCAAGCTACACCCTGGCGTGCCGGTGGTGACGTACGTGAACACGTCGGCCGAGGTGAAGGCGGAGAGCGACATCTGCTGCACCAGCGGCAACGCCAAGCGCGTGGTCGAGAGCCTGGGCGTGCCGGAGGTGATCATGCTGCCGGACCAGTACCTCGCGGCGAACGTGGCGCGCGAGACGGGCGTGCGGATCATCTCGTGGGCGGGCGCCTGCGAGGTGCACGAGCGGTTCACGCCTGGCCAGATCCGCGAGCTGCGGGCGGAGAACCCGGGCGTGGTGGTGCTGGCGCATCCGGAGTGCCCGCCGGGCGTGGTGGACGAGGCGGACTTCGCCGGCTCCACCGCGGCGATGGCGGACTACGTGACGGAGCACCAGCCGGGGCGGGTGGCGCTGATCACCGAGTGCTCGATGGCGGACAACGTGGCCGTGCTGCACCCGAAGGTGGACTTCGTGCGGCCGTGCAATTTGTGCCCGCACATGAAGCGGATCACGCTGCCGGGACTGCGGCGCGCGCTGGAGACGATGACGCATGAGGTGGTGATCGATCCGGCGGTGGCGGGGCGGGCTCGGGCGGCTGTCGAGCGGATGTTGGCGGTTAAGTAAGCAAGCGCTTCTT
>CAXUIR010000334.1:0-2949 GCA_964251005.1 uncultured Acetobacteraceae bacterium
GCGCGCAACGGGCTGGCCGCCCTGCTGCGCGACCTGCCGAGGCTGAACGCCCTGCGCGCGCCCGACCTGCCGGACGTGGCTGTGCTGGCGGGCGGTCGGCGCTCCTGGCTCGGGCGCCTGTCGCGGCGGCGGCCGACGGTGGGCTCCCCGATGCTGGACGAGGCGGCCCTGGTGCGCAGCTCGCCGCTGTTCGACGCAGCCTGGTACGTCGCGGCCAACCCGGGCGTTTGGGAGGAAGCGGCGCTGGATCCGGCGCTGCACTACGTGCTGGTGGGCGGACCGCGCGGGGCGGATCCCGGGCCTTGGTTCGACACCGCGGCCTACCTGGCGGAGTATCCGGACGCGGCGAGGACCTGTCCGCTGGTGGACGCTATTCGGCGAGGCGTTGCCGAGCCGCTGCAAGGTTGAGCAAAAAAATTTTGTTCCCTAGAGTACAGGGCGGTTGACCGGTCCGCGACAGCCGCGAAAAAGCTTTTTGCTTCTTTTTCTCGAAAAAGAAGGCCTTGCTTACTTCTGCTGAGTTTCAACTCGCGATCAAAGTCGCCTGCCACTGCGGCGCAGTACACTTCGAAGTCACGCTGTCGGCCGAGCTCAACGCCGCCCGCCGCTGCACCTTTTCGTTCCGCCCAAGGCGCGGCGCCGGCGCGGTCTCGGCGGCGTTCGGCGCGTCAGCGGCCAGCACAAGCTCACCCGCTCCGCCTCCCACACTGACGCCGCGCAGCGCGACTTCCACCTGGTGCACGGCCTTTACACGCACCGCCAGTGCCGGTCCAAGCCGCGCCAGTTTCGGGTCGACTGTCTCGCAGGCGTCAGCCCATTCGACTTCGGCGAGGTGACCGTGCTGGACGGCGTCCTACCCCCAAGCGACGCGACTGCGGCACTCCAGACAGAACGGCGGGAGGTTTGCGATTTTTGCCGGCCGACTGACCGCCGGGCTTGACTGCGACCTATGTTCGTCCATCTATGTAAATGTGTTTCACATTCACGCGGGAGTCTAAGGTGCCGATCGTCGAAAAACTGGATGAGTATGGCAAAGGCGCGTGGATCGCGCTGATCATCTTCGGGTTCTGGGCGTTCTGGCCGCTCGGGCTGGTGTCGCTGATGTTCGTGCTGTTCAGCGGCCGGGCGCGGGCCTGGCGGTGCGGCGGGCGCGGCAAGTGGCACAACATGGAGTTGCGCGGCCGCAGCTGGCGCTCCAGCGGCAACGCGGCGTTCGACGAGTACCGCACGGAGACCATCCGCCGGCTCGAGGACGAGCAGAAGGATTTCGTGGAGTACCTGGAGAAGCTGCGTCAGGCCAAGGACAAGGCGGAGTTCGACCAGTTCATGGCCGACCGCCGCGGGCGCACCGAAGCCGCATAACCGGTCGCTGGACGTATCAGCTGGTTGAATAGGGACGGCCGGGGAAACTTGGCCGTTTCTGTTTAACGCGCGTGTGGAGCGTTGACCTGCGGCAGAGAAGGCAAGCGGTTCTTTTTTGAAAAAAAGAACCAAAAAACTTTTGCTCTCTGGGTGGAGCGCTGTGGGAGACGCCGCGATAGCATTGCGATGTTATACGTACTCTACCGGCGTTCAGTGTAAGTGGGTTGCTGGAACCGGCTGTCTTTTAAGTCTCAGCAACGCACACCCAAGAGACAAAAGTCTTTTGCTTCTTTTCTTCAGAAAAGAAGGCCTTGCTTTCCTTGCCTTACCGCCCCCGCTTCACCGTGTAATCCGCCACGTCCATCAACCGCCGCCGCATCGCCCCATCGTCGAACACGCCCAGCGCCGTCTTCGCCCGTTCCACGAACATCCGTGCCCGGTCCAGCGTCGTCTCGATCGCGCCGGTCTGTTCCATCAGCGCCAGCGCGTGGTCCAGGTCTTCGTCGGTCTGTTCGCTCGCCTCGATGGTGCGGCGCCAGAACGCGCGGTCCTCTTCGTTGCCGGCCTTGTAGGCGGCCAGCACCGGGCCGGTGATCTTGCCCTCGCGGAAGTCGTCGCCGACCGTCTTGCCCAGCTTGGCCTGGTCGGCGGCGTAGTCCAGCGCGTCGTCCACCAGCTGGAACGCGGTGCCGAGGTAGAGGCCGAAATCGGCCAGCGCCTGCTCGTCCGCCTCGCTGCGGCCGGCGACCACCGCGCCGATCTGGCACGCGGCGGCGAACAGGGCGGCCGTCTTACCCTGGATCACATCCAGGTAGCGCTCGTCCCTGGTGGAGAGGTCGTTCTGCGTGACCAGCTGCAACACCTCGCCCTCGGCGATGGTGGCCGCCGCGTTGGACAGGATGCGCAGCACCGGCAGGCTGCCGTCTGCGGTCATCAGCTGGAACGAGCGGGAAAACAGGAAGTCGCCCACCAGCACGCTGGCCTTGTTGCCGAACACCGCGTTGGCGGTGGCCAGCCCACGGCGCAGGGCGCTTTCGTCGACCACGTCGTCGTGCAAGAGCGTGGCGGTGTGGATGAACTCGACGCACGCGGCGAGTGCGATGTGGCGCTGGCCCCCACCGGCGCCCGGATAGCCGCACAGCCGGGCGCAGGCCAGCGTCAGGATTGGCCGCAGCCGCTTGCCCCCGGCGGCCACCAGGTGCGCGGCAAGCTGGGGGATCAGCTCCACCTGGCTTTGCATGTTGGCGACGATCACCCGGTTGCAGGCGGCCAGGTCCTCGCGCACCAGGTCGGCCAGCGCGGTCAACGCGTCCTCGACCGTGTTAGGAACGGCAGCCGGTCCGCCGAGCTCGGCGGATCGGTCGCCCAGGTGCTCTGCACACGCAGCCCCAGCTAGCGGAAGGCTGACAGCTAGGCCCAAAGGCGTCTCCCGATCATGAGCAGGCAGCGCCGGACTGGACATCCGTTCAGGCGCCCGACGGCCGCCTCGCACGCCCGCACTGCACCGGCCTGCCGAGGCCGATCCCGCTCCGCCTTCAACATATCGGCGGGCTCAGAAGAGGGTCAAGCCCCGGAGGGGCCCCCCCC
>CAXUIR010000334.1:2959-3361 GCA_964251005.1 uncultured Acetobacteraceae bacterium
TCTCCGCGTGCGCAGATCAGGGTAACGCCTAGTAGTTGCGCGCCAGCGCGCACCTACTCGGCCAAGGACAGCAAGACCTGCTTTTTTGAAAAAAAGCAGCAAAAAACTTTTGATCATGCTGTCGCGGAGTCTCCTTGAGCGTGTACCGCAGGGAACAGAGTCTCTCGGTTCTTTTTTTTCAGAAAAGAACCGCTTGCTTGCCTGCTTTCTGAACGGGTGTACCTGCTTGCCACCGCTGCCGCCCGCAGGCAGGCTTACCGCAATGGACGTCGTCATCGTCAGCAACGATTTGGTGCGGCTCAGCTTCCTCACCTGCCTGCTCCGCGACGCCGGGATCGAGGCGGCGGTGCTGGACAACCAGGTCAGCACCATGGACGGCAGCATCGGTGCCAAGCCCCGCCC
>CAXUIR010000335.1:0-2798 GCA_964251005.1 uncultured Acetobacteraceae bacterium
AGCGGAGACAAAAGTCTTTTGCTTCTTTTCTTCAGAAAAGAAGGCCTTGCTTTCTAGGTCATCACCTTCCCAGGCTCCGGCCGGAAAGCCCCCGACGCCGCCGCCCGTGCCGCAGCCAGCCGCGCCCCTTCCTGCGCCATGTAGTCGAACAGCCGTTCCGGGTCGCTCGCCCGCAGCCCGAAGCCGTGCAGTTCCGCACCCTGCGCCACCACGATCTCCCGCTGGTTCCGCCCGATCCCGTCCACGATGATGCGCGCCGCCTCGGCCGGGTCCATGCCGGCATCGATGTTGGTGTCCGACACCCCGCGCACGCTCCCGTCGCCCTGCAGCGCGTTCGTCGCGATCGCGGTGCGCACGGACCCGGGCAGCACCGAGGTGACGGACACGCCGTAGGCCGCCTCCACCTCCGCCCGCAGCGCCTCGTAGTAGCCCAGCAGCGCGTGCTTGGCCGCACAGTAGCCGGTTCGCAGCGGCGAGCCGGTGCGCCCGGCCAGCGAGCTGATGGCCACCAGGCGGCCGGGCCGCCGCCCCACCATGTGCGGCAGCACCAGCTGGGTCAGGCGCAGCGGGGCGAAGAAGTCGGCCTCCATCAGCGCGCGATACACCTCGAAGCCGGTGTCCAGCGCCAGGCTGCGCTGGCTGATGCCGGCGTTGTTGACCAGCATGTCCACGCCGCCGCGCCAGGCGACCGCCTCGGCCACCACGCGGGGCAGGGCGTCGTAGTCGGTCGCCTCGAACGGCAGCACCAGGGCGGGCGCGCCGGCGGCGTTGGCCACCGCCTGCAGGGCGGCCAGGCGGCGGCCGGACAGGATGAGCGACCAGCCTTCGCGGCCCAGCGCGTGGGCGAGCGCCTCGCCGATGCCGGAGGACGCGCCGGTGATCCAGGCGACGCGCGCGGTGGTGTTGGTCATGGCGGGGCTCCCATTCAAAAGTAAGCAAGCAAGCGGTTCTTTTTTGGAAAAAAGAACCAAAAAAAAACTTTTGCTTCCCCTCGCATCTACAGCATGCGTGTTTGTCCAGGGATGCCCGACTGCTGCAAATACGAAGGAGCAAAAGTTTTTTGGTCCTTTTTTTCAAAAAAGGACTGCTTGCTTTCTGCCAAGAGCAACCATCAACGGCGGTTGACACGAGACGTGTCGCTACAGCCGTGACAAAAGCTTTTTGCTTCTTTTTCTCGAAAAAGAAGGCCTACCTTCTTGCAAGCACCCCAAAAGGCCCGCCGCGTGTCCAACCAAACCCTGCTCGCCCGCCGCAACGCCGCCATCCCGCGCGCCCTGTCGCACGCCACCTCCGTCTACGCCCACCACGCGCGCAACGCCGAAATCTGGGACGTCGAAGGCCGCCGCTACGTGGATTTCGCCGGCGGCATCGCCGTGCTCAACACCGGCCACTGCCACCCGCGCATCATCGCCGCCGCCACCGAGCAGATGAACCGCTTCACCCACACCTGCGTACAGGTGCTCGCCTACGAACCCTACGTGGAGCTGGCCGAACGCCTCAACGCGCTCGCCCCGTTTTCCGGCCCCGCACGCACCATCTTCTTCACCACCGGTGCGGAGGCGGTGGAGAACGCGGTGAAGATCGCGCGCGTGGCCACCGGCCGCTCCGGCATCATCGCGTTTTCCGGCGCCTTTCACGGCCGCACCATCATGACCACCGCGATGACCGGCAAGACGCTGCCTTACAAGCGCGGCTTCGGCCCGTTCCCGCCGGAAATCTACCACCTGCCGTTCCCCATCGAGCACCACGGCACCACCACCGCGGACTGCCTGCGCGCGCTCGAGTTCCTCTTCCGCGCCGACATCGAGCCGTCCCGCGTCGCCGCCATCATCATCGAGCCGGTGCAGGGCGAAGGCGGCTTCTACGAGGCGCCGCACGAGCTCCTTCACGAACTCCGTCGCATCTGCGACCGCCACGGCATCCTGCTGATCGCCGACGAGGTGCAGTCCGGCTTCGCCCGTACCGGCCGCATGTTCGGCATCGAGCACAGTGGCGTGCAGCCCGACCTGGTCACCGTGGCAAAGTCCCTGGCCGGCGGCTTCCCGCTCTCCGGCGTCATCGGCCGCGAGCACGTCATGCAGGCCGCCGAGCCGGGCGGCCTGGGCGGCACCTACGCCGGTAACCCGATCGCCTGCGCCGCGGCGCTCGCCGTGCTCGACATCATCGCCGACGAAGGCCTGCTCGCCCGTGCGGAGACCATCGGCGCCCGCGTCAAGGACCGCCTGACACGCTTGGCGCAGCGCAACGACACGCTGCCGATCGGCGCCATCCGCGGCCCGGGCGCGATGATCGGCTTCGAGGTATTCCGCGACCGTGGCGGCACCGAGCCCGATGCCGAGGCGACCAGGCGGGTGACCGCGGCAGCACTCGAGCACGGGCTGGTGCTGCTCTCCTGCGGCGTGTTCGCCAATACCATCCGCGTCCTCGTCCCGCTTACCGTGGAGGACGACGTCCTGGATGAGGGCCTGCGTATGCTGGAGGCAGCACTGGCCGCCTGACCGCCTCACTTCGCCGCGACGGCGATGAACCCGGGTGGCAAACTCCGCTTGCTGTTCCAGGAAACCGAGAAGGTCACGAAAATGAGCGGCCACCCCCTCTACTTGCTGGTTTTCGTCACCTTCCTGCTGTTTCTAGGTTTTCTTGTCTGGAGCAAGATCTCCACCAAGCGCAGCCAGCAGGGCAAGCAATCCGGCATCGGCGGACCTAACGACCCGATCTCCTGATCGCGGCACGGCAAAGTCCGCCTTTCTAACGCATGACACGTGGATCAGGGCGTTACCGCGCCCTGATCCACGCCC
>CAXUIR010000335.1:2808-3353 GCA_964251005.1 uncultured Acetobacteraceae bacterium
CGCCTCCTCTCCCCCCCCCCCCCCCCCCCCGGCCGGGCCCCCCCCCCCCCCCCCACGCCCTTAGGCTACCTCACCCTCGCCGTTGGTGTTCAGCTTTCGTAGCTGAGGACCGCCCTGGCAACTTCCGCCTGCGTGGCGTCCGGTCGCGCGGCTGGCGCAGTCGCCGCGGGCGCGCGCGCGGTGTCATTCAGCATCTCAATGCGCCCGGTAATCTGACCGCCATCTTCCACCTGCAGGCGACGGCAGCGCGCCGTGCCCAGCACCACGCCGGTAGCCCGCACGATGAGGTTGGCCCGGGCGATGACGGTGCCGTCGATGGTGCCGGCAACCTCCGCGCTCTCTACCTCGACCTCGCCCTTGAACACGCCACCATGCGAGACGGACAGCTCCGCCGCGTGGATCATGCTGGCTTCGACTGTGCCTTCGACCACCAGTCGCTCGGCGTCCTGCACCATGCCCTGAACGCTGATGCCGCGGCCGACGACCAGGGTGCGGCGCTCGGGTGCCGCAACTGGCCGCTCGGGTCCGGCAGGACGCGCCACCGG
>CAXUIR010000336.1:0-3330 GCA_964251005.1 uncultured Acetobacteraceae bacterium
GTGCAGGGGTTGCGTGTGGAGGTATGAGGACTGTTGTGAGTCACGACGGCTGACACTTAGAGCATCATCGGACTAAACGGGGTCGCCCGTTTGATGCGAATGCTTTCTCAAACAAAGAGCTAGAACGGTTCCGGTCTAGAGAGATCGAAAAAACGCTCTACGTTTGCAGCAAGACACGAGTGCACGACTGGTCGTGCTGGTTGTGTTAGCTACCCCGATCTTGTCTGATACAGCCTCGCTTCGAAGCTGACGTTCGTAAGGCAAGGAAGGCCTTCTTTTTTGAAAAAAGAAGCAAAAAACTTTTGCTCCTGCGCCTGCGCCACGGTAGTGCCTAGTTCTGCCAGCATCTGGCTTGCATCGATATCCTTCTCCTTCATGCCAGCGTAGGTTCTTTTTTTCAAAAAAGAACTGCTTCCTTTCTACGTGTCAGCCAAAGCGTGCTGGTATTAGACGTGGCGGGCAAGGAGGTTGACCCGATGCATGATTATACGCTCGCCAGCCTAGATGCTCAAAGGGAACAGCATGCCGCTACTCGGTTTACTGATGTCAGCTTGCACGGTGCGCTCAAGCATCTCGCGTTTCTTGTGTGTCGCCTACGTTCTGCTGTCTCTGATATCGGAGACTGCCAGCGCAGAGGACCGAACATGGTCGACAAAAGCGACGATCGACCTGCATGCCATCCACGACATCGTATCGGCGGATCATCCAGGTCCTGTCGACCCGGAAAACCCGGGTTACAAACTCTGGCTGGAGCAAGGGTTGTCTGCCGCCCTGCGCGTCGCGCCTGAGGTGAAAAGTCAGGCTGACTACGTTCGCACAGTTGCCGGCTACACAGCAGGCTTTCGAGACAACCACCTGGCCGTGGAACCCAAAGACCTGCGTTACGAATGGCCTGGTTTTCTGACATCTTTACAGAGCGACCGCGTGGTCTTGACAGCGAAGGACCAGTCGGTCGCTATGCCTATTGGGGCCGAGCTCACATCGTGCGACGGCGTTTCCGCGGCAACGTTGATGCAGCGCTTTGTCTACTCATACCGAACCAATCCGGATGTTCCGCAGACCAGAAACATCGAGGCGCCGCGGCTTTTTACCGTGGCGAACGGTGACGAACAAGCGCCTCAGCATTGCAAGTTTCAGGTCGGTGGCAAAGCTGCGAGCCTACGTTTGCTGTACAGGCCGATCTCACGCGATGACATGTTCAAGTGGATAGATAAGGCCAGGGGCATTGTCACGCCGCCGCTGCAAGCCGAGGAAATAGGCGACGTATGGCTCATCTCCATCCCGACTTTTGACTGGTTCAGCGCGGATGCACGCCAGATGGAGGCGTTTATCGGAAGACTGAAAGAGCTCAGCGCGACTTTGCATGCCGCCCGGGTCGTTGCCTTGGACGTGCGTGGTAACGGTGGCGGCAATGGGGAGTGGGGAGAGCGTGTGCTTGCTGCGCTGTTCGGAGATGATGGTGAGGGAAAAATACGGCGCAGCTTCGACGAGACTGTCGACTGGCGCGCCTCGCCTGACAACGAGCAGGAGCTTCGGCGCATTGCGAAATGGGAGAGGTCGTCAGGGTTGGATGGCGCCGAAGTCTCTAAGGTGGCGGACGGCGTCGCCGCCGCGGTGCGGGACCATCAAGTCTATTTCCGGCAGATTGCACCAGCGACGTATCAAGTTCCCAAGGGTGGACAGCCGTCGCCGTTCACCGGCAAGGTCTACCTCCTGACGGACGACTCATGTGCAAGCGCTTGCCTTGAGTTCGCGGAGGAGTTGTTGAGGTTTCACGGTGTGGAGCATGTCGGCCTGCCGACAAACGCCGATGCTGTCTACATCGACATAGCCCACGTACCTCTTCCTAGCGGGGCAGCGAACCTTCGTTACGGCTTGAAGGTCTATCGAAACCGCTCTCGCAAAAACAATGAGTGGTTGACCCCCCGCATTTTGTGGGATGGTGGACCGATGACGGACGAGAGTGTCGCAGCATGGCTTACAACGTTGCCGCGGAAGGTTGCAAACCAGCCCTCAAACCCATAAAGCGGGATCGCATCTTCAGCTTTCGCTCGCGGCACTGTGAGTGTCCGTTCCTGGAGAAGAGCGGGCCGTTGCTGTCCCGGCCGCTCCGGAGCACCTCCCTCTGGCAAGTTACGCCCGGCGGTACCACGTCTTCGCCTCTTCAAACGACTGCACGCGTAACCGTCGCCCACTCACCCCGGAGCACGCGCGCGTTGAACAGTCCGCGGCAGCCAAACAAAAGTTTTTTGCTTCTTTTTTTCAAAAAAGAAGGCCTTGCCTTTGTTTCCTTCCTGGTCGCCCTAACACTCTGGCAAGTCCTGGTGACGCTGCTCGCCGTCCCCGTCTACCTGGTTCCTGCACCGCTAGCGATCGTGCAGGCCTTCACCACCGACGCGCCCGGCCTGTTGCGCGCCATGCTCGCAACGCTGTCGGTCACCGGGGCAGCGCTCGTGCTCGCCTGCGTAGTGGGCGTGGCGATGGCCGCTGCCATGTCAGCCAGCCGCTGGGCACGTGCAGCGCTGGCGCCGTGGGCGGTGATCCTGCAGGTGACGCCCGTGGTGGCGGTCGCCCCGCTGATCATCGTGTGGGTCGGCGACCCGTTCGCCGCCATGGTGGTGTGCGCCACGGTGGTTGCGTTCTTCCCGGTCTACTCCAACACCGCCGCCGGGCTCGCCGCCGCGCCGGCCGAGCTGCTGGACCTATTCAGGCTGAACGGCGCCTCACGCTGGCAGGAGATCAGGCTGCTGCGGCTGCCTGCGGCGGTGCCGTACTTTCTGGCGGGGCTGCGGGTGTCCGGCGGGCTCGCTTTGGTGGGCGCGGTGGTCGCCGAGTTCGTGACCGGCGCCGGCGGGGTCGCGTCCGGGCTAGCGTTCCGCATCCTGGAGGCAGGCTACCGGCTGCAGACCGCGCGGATGTTCGCGGCGTTGGCGCTGCTCTCTGCGGCAGGCCTGGCGATCAGCGCGGGGCTGGGCTGGCTGAGCCGGCGGCTGCTGCGACGCTACGGGTAGGGGTTTGCCGCTGTGCCCAGGCGGGATAGGTTGGGCGCCATGCCGAAGCCACAGCGTAAATTGACCGACGGCCAGCGCGCCTACGAGGAGAAGCGGGCCGCCAGGGCGGGGATGTCGCTGGAGAAGTGGCTGACCTTGAAGGACCGGGAGGCGGAGCAGGCGACGCGGGCGGAGGTCAAGGCGCGCCGCGCGGCGGAGCCGGCCAAACCGCCTGGGTTCCTGAAGCGGTTGATCGAGCGGGGGCACAAGCCGCTTAAGGGGCGGTGAAGGAAGCAAGGCCTTCTTTTTCGAGAAAAAGAAGCAAAAAGCTTTTGTCTCG
>CAXUIR010000337.1:0-3304 GCA_964251005.1 uncultured Acetobacteraceae bacterium
CCTTTTTTGAAAAAAAGGACCAAAAAACTTTTGACTCCGCTGTCGCGCGCTCTCGGGATAAGTCCGCGACAGCGGAGGCAAAAGTTTTTTGCTTCTTTTTTTCAAAAAAGAAGGCCTTGCTTGCCTTGCGAATGTCAGCCCGAACGTGAACTGGCATCAGCACGACTGTTGCGCAAAGCTGAAACGACACGTCTCGTCTCGGCGAGACAACGAGATCAAATGTTGTTTGGATCCTTTTAGAAAGAACCGCTGCCTTGCTCCCTTTACGGCTGTCTCGGACAGCTGAGACGACAGGTCCCGGCAGGCCCACGACACCAAAGATTTTTTGTTCTTCTTTTCAAAAAAAACCGCTCGCCTTGCTTTCCTTCAATGCACGTCAACCGTCACTTCCGTAACGGTAAGCCCAGGCGCAACCCGCACCAGCTGCTCCACCTGCCCTGAGCTCGCCCCGTCATCGACGATCTGCTGCGCCACTTCCCGGCCCGACGCGGCCGCCGTCTCCGCGGCGTCGGCCTGCGCGTCCGCGTCGCTGGCCGGGGGCACCAGCGTGCTGACGGTGAACAGCACGTCCGCCTTGCGGGCCAGCGCCCGCTGCACCAGCGAGGCCAGCGCGTCGTGGTAGTCCGGGTTCGGCGTGGTGTAGCGTATTCGCACCAGCGAGGGCGGCGGCGGCGGCGCGCTGACCACCTTCGGCGTGGGCGGTCGCTCGGCCGTCCTGTCAAAGTCGCGCTCGTCGACCAAGTGGCAGCCGGCGAGGGCCATGGCCAGACAGAGACAGGCGGTGCGGCGAGCGTGCATGGCCGTCATGTCTCGCAGAGCAGCCCGCATTGAGCAACACGCGCCTGCGCGGACGCTGTTGTGGAACCTGGCACCGTTCGGCGGCCGACGGAGGCGTGGCGGGTTCGGGTGAACCTCCGGAGTCAAGCGACGGCTGAGCCGGCTGATTGCAGCCCGGGCGACGAACCCGCGCCCGCTACAGACCAGTCCGCAACAGCCGAGGCAAAAGTATTGTGCTCGGCGAACTCAAACAATCCAGCATGCTTCGAGGCTGACACATCGAAAGCAAGCAGTCGTTTTTTGAAAAACGACGGACTCGAGTTGGGAGCGAACACCTCTGGGTGCTCGACACCAGTTTCGACGAGGACCGCTGCACGAACCGCAAGGCTCACGGGCCGGAAGACCTCGCTGTGCTGGGTAAGCTCGCGCTCTAACATCCTGGGGACCGCCCGCGCCCAGACATCTCCATCCGCCGTAAACGCAAACGCGCCGGCTGGTCAGACGACTTCGCCCGATCCATCCTCGGCCATGTGCGATAGCTTTGGCCCTAGGCGGCTTGGCCTTGAACAGGCCGGACGGACGAACGATCATCGCACGGCGACGGTAACCTCTGTCTCGGTCGAGGGTTTTGGCTTGGTAACCTGAAATCGTTCTTTTTTCATGAAAGAACTGCTTGCTTTCTTCTCGTCTCGATGCGCTCCCAGATCATCCCTGCAAGGTTCGTCCCGTCGAACCTGGCGATCTCCTGTAGTCCCGTGGGCGACGTCACGTTGATCTCCGTCAGCCAGTCCCCGATCACGTCGATGCCGACGAAGATCAGTCCCTGCGCCCGCAGCATAGGCCCGATACGCTGGCAGATTTCCGTGTCCCGCGCGGTCAGCTTGCTGATCTCGGCCCGGCCGCCGACGTGCATGTTGGAGCGTGCCTCGCCCTGTGCCGGCACGCGGTTGAGCGCGCCGGCGGGCTCGCCGTCGATCAGGATGATGCGCTTGTCGCCCTGGCGTACGGCGGGCTCGTAGCGCTGTACCATCAGCGGCTCGCGTGAGCGGGCAAAGTGCATCTCGAGCAGGGAGGCGAGGTTCTCGTCGTCGGGCTTGATGCGGAAGACGCCGGCGCCGCCGTTGCCGAACAGCGGCTTGACGATGATGTCGGCGTGTTCGGCGCGGAAGCTGCGGATTGCGTCGGCGTCCCAGGTGATCAGCGTGGGGGGCATCAGGTCCGGGAAGTGCGTCACCAGCAGCTTTTCCGGGGCGTTGCGGACGTTGGCCGGGTCGTTGACGACCAGCGTGCCGGGTCGGCCGTCGCGGGGCACGATGTGCTCGAGCATGTGGGTGGCGGTGATGTAGGCCATGTCGAAGGGCGGGTCCTGGCGCATAAGCACCACGTCCATGCTGGCGAGGTCGAGCGTGACCGCTTCGCCGAAGCTGTAATGGCGGCCGCGTTCACGCTGGACCTGAACCGGACGCGCGGTTGCGGTCAGCCGCTGCGTCCGTCCGGCGTCGGGCGCGGATTTGCCTTCACGCAGCGACATGTGGCGCACCTCGTAGTGCCACAGCGCGTGGCCTCTGGCCTGCGCCTCCAGCATGAGGGCGAAGGTGCTGTCGCCATCTATGTTGATGGGTTCGATCGGGTCCATCTGGACAGCGACGTGCAGGCTGTCGCTCGACCCTAGTGCCAGACTCATGCCTGATATCCTGTGTGCCGCTTCAAGCGCTGCCGTGTAGCAGCGCCGTGCGGAACGGCCAAAACAGCGGTGCCGGCGAGGTCAATGCAGGCGGAACGCGTCCGCCACCCGCCTGACCCGGCTCTGCCCGTCGACCAGCATCACGTCGAACCGCACGCCTTTGGACCCCCAATCCGGGTGCTCGGCCAGCAATATCTCGGCAGCGGCCATCAGCCGGCCTTGCTGGCGCGCGCCAAGGGCGGAGGCCGCCATCGCGAGGGTCGGCCGTGCCTTGACTTCGACGAAGGCCAGCAGCCCGTCTTTCTCTGCCACAGCATCGACTTCGCCGGCTTTGGTCCGTATCCGCTTGGCCAGGATCGCCCATCCGTCCGACACCAGCGCCCGGCAAGCGCTCTCTTCGGCGGCCAGGCCAACAGCAGCGTTCGTCATTCTTGTCAGCGCCTCACTTAGCCTGCGTCCTTCCATAGATCGGCGCACTTAAGATTTCGCTAAAGAAGCTCTGCTTTAATAGGCTGGCACGGATGGGTTGAAGGCAAGCGGTTCTTTTTTGAAAAAAGAACCAAAAAACTTTTGTCTTGAGGTATGCGCTGCAGAACCTTCGACAGCAGGGTTGAAAGTCTTTTTCTTCTTTCCTTCAGGAAAGAAGGCTTGCTGTCTTGCTCTCATCCGGAGACTGCGGCGATCCTTGCGATCGACTCGTCGCGGCCGAGGGCGGCCAAGGTGGCGTCGATGCCGGGGCTCATCGTACCGCCGGTCAGGGCGGCGCGCAGGGGTTGGGCGACCTGGCCGAGCTTGTGGCCGGTCTGCTCGGCGTAGGCGCGCAGGGCGACGTCGAGTTGGGAG
>CAXUIR010000338.1:0-3298 GCA_964251005.1 uncultured Acetobacteraceae bacterium
GGGCGGGCGGGCCGCCGGCGCGCGGGTGCGCGGCGCCCAGCGCGCGCCAGGCCTGGGCCAGGCCGGGCTTCAGCCGGACGGCGTGGCGTAGCGAGGCGATGGCGCCGGCCGGGTCACCCTGTTCGGTCTGGGTCAGGCCCCATTCGTGGTGCACGCCGGCGGCCGTGGGTTGCGACCGCGCGAGCGGGCGCAGGATGGCGGCGGCGGCGGCGATGTTGCCGGTGCGGCGGTGGCCGGCGCCCAGTATCAGCAGCGCCTGCGGGTGGGCGGGCACGGCGTCGAGGATCGCTTCCGCCTGACGAACGGCCATGTCCGGGCGGGTGGCGAGCAGCTGGTTGGCGTGGTCGAGCGCCTGTTGCAGCGAAGCGGACGGGCCGGTCTGGTCGGGCTCTGCCTGCATGGGAGCGTGTTACACGGGGTTTGGTACTGTCGGAACCGAAAGTGCACGAGGCGGACACGTAGAAAGCAAGCAGTCCTTTTTTGAAAAAAAGGACCAAAAAACTTTTGTCTCCGCGCCTGCATCAAGGCGAAGATCACTAATGCAGGCACCCATGCTGGCAGAACCAGGCCTCACCGTGGCGCAGGCGCAGGAGCAAAAGCTTTTTGCATCTTTTTCTCGAAAAAGAAGCGCTTGCTTGCTTCCTTCCTCAAAACCGCTGGCTCAACTTGATCCCAACCGTCAAAGGCTGGATCGGCAGCACGTACACAGTATTGCAAACCCCCACGGTGCAAGCGACGTAACGGTTCTGCTGTCCGCGTTCGTCGAACGCGTTCTTGGCGAACAGGCTCAGCGACAGCTTGTTCTTCGAGATGCCCGTGGAAAAATCGAAGTTCGGGTAGGCCGGCTCGCTGCCGAGGACCAGCTTGTCGGACTCGCGCAGCGCCACCTGGGTGCGTGTCTGGTACTCGAACGAGCCCTGCACGAAGCCGTCCCAGTCCAGCACCGGGAAGGTGTAGCGCGCGGTCAGGTTGGCCTTGAAGGCCGGCGTGTAGGGAAGCTGGGTGCCGGACGGTGCCTGGGCGGCCGAGCGCGAGCAGTTGGTCTCCAGCGTGTTGGTGACCGGGTTGGTGCCGCAGAAATTCGCGTTCAGTTCGGCGTCCACCAGCTGCGCGCCGCCGAAGAAGCTGAGGTCGTTGGTGGCTTTCGCCTGGGTTTCGAACTCGAGGCCCTTGATGTTGGCGGACGGCGCGTTCTCGATGATGGTCAGGCTGTTCGGTCCCAGGAACGAGAACTGGAACTGGCTCCAATCCTCGTCGAACAGCGCGGTGTTGAAGATGAAGCGCTGGCCGAACCAGCTGCTTTTCAGACCGACTTCGTAGTTGGTCAGCGAGTCCGCCTGGTAGGCGCCGAAATTGGCGTTGCGGTTGATGCCGCCGGGCCGGTAGCCGGTGGAGTAGGTGAAGTAGACCAGTTTGTCCGCGTCGATCTTGTAGGTGATGTTGATCTTGTGCGTCTCGCCGTTGCCGGACGTGGTCTTGTTGAGGTCGACGCAGGGTGCGGCGTTGTACGCCTGGTTGGCGATGCAGTTCTGCTTGTCCGCACCTTCGCCGGAGCCGAAGCCCGTCTCCTGGTCGTAGCCCTGGCTGAAGCCGAAGAAGCCTTTCAGCGAGTTGTTGTACCAGTAAGGGCGCACGCCGCCGGTCACCGTCAGGTTCGACAATACGTCGTAGGACAGCTCGCCGAACAGCGCCTCGTCGCGGTCGGTGCGCAGCTGGTCGGTCAGCCAGATGGTGTTCGGCCAGCCGGGGATGGAGAGCTGCGGGCCGAAGCCGTCGATCTGGTAGCGCTGGATGATCTGGTGCTGCTGGATTTCCTGAAAGCCGCCGAAGATCAGGCGCAGCTTGGCGTCTGCCGGCGAGGTCAGGCGGAATTCGTTGTTCTCCTTGGTGAAGTGGTCCTTGCCGCGGATCTCCTGCAGCGGCCGCTGCAACACGTTGCCTTGCGCGTTGCGCCAGTTGGCGGCTGATCCGTACACCGTGTCGTAGGCGATCGAGTAGTCGGTGTAGTCGCTCTGGGTGACCAGGTCGCGCACGAAGAAACCGCCGGCATAGGTGAAGTCGAAGATGCCGAACTTGCCGGTGACCGTTGCACCGGACTGTATCCAGCGGTCGTGGCTGGTGTCGGGCTGGAAGCGCTGCACGTTGAGGTCGCCCTCGGACGGCACGTAGGCGAAGATGCCGTTGGTGCGCTGGTCCTGCACGATGACGTTCGGCGTGATGGTCCAGTCGTCCGGCAGCTCGATGCGCAGTGCCGCGCGACCGCCGAAGCTGTCGTAAGGATTGAAGTTGTTCCTGACCAGCGCGCGGTTGTTCACCGTCGCGGCTTGCGGTCCGTACAAAGCCTCGGTGGTGGGGAAGGTGCGGGTGCCGGGCACGTTGTCGATGTAGCCTGCATCGTGTTGGTCGAAGCCGACGATGCGGATGGCCACGTGGTCGTTGATCGGGATGTTGACGAAGCCTTCGGCCACGCCGCCGACGCCGCCGTGGTCCACGACGTTGCCTTGCAGGTCGTAGCCGGCCTCGAACTTGGACGGGTTGGGCGGGTTGCTGATGGTGCGCAGCGTGCCGGCTTCCGAGCTCGCACCGTACAGCGTTCCCTGCGGGCCTGGCAGCGCCTCGATGCGGGCGATGTCGTAGACGTGGACGTCCAGCGTGCCGCCGATGGTGGTGGTGGGGAACTCGTCGAAATACGAGCCGACGGTGGGCAGCGGGCCGGAATGGTTGGTGTCGTTGCTGCTGGAGACGCCGCGGAAGTAGATCTCCGTCATGTTCGGCCCGACGCTGTTTGCCGTCAGGCTGGGGATGAACTTCAGGTAGTCCTGGAACTCGTTCACCTGCAGCTGGGACAGCCTCCTGCTGTCGAGCACCTGGATGCTTTGCGGCACACGCTGCGACCGCTCCGCGCGTTTTTGCGCGGTGACGATCACCTCCTCGATGCCCTTCACGCCGCCGTTCGAGCCGGGACCTGCATCCTGCGCGCGCGCCGGCGTGCCTGCCTGCGCCGCCACGATCGCGAGCACGCGCGCGCCGACCCATCGTCCCCTAGCGCCTGCCACCCAAGAACCCCCCGGTTGCCGTTCCGTGACCCTCCCACCGCCTCCGCAAGTCGCGCAAGGTGCGGAATGGTTCCCGTCTGAACAAAGCAATCATTGTGCCGTGGAGGACACGGCGCGCGCGTGCCGGGCGTGTGGTTCAGCCCGCCGCGACAGCCGAGACGCAAGCTTTTTGCCTTGCCCTCGACGTCAGGCAAGCAAGCAAGGCCTTCTTTTCTGAAGAAAAGAAGCAAAAGACTTTTGGT
>CAXUIR010000339.1:0-3296 GCA_964251005.1 uncultured Acetobacteraceae bacterium
GCTACGTGCCGCGAGCGGCAGGCCGGCAACGTGGCGCGGCCGCGCCTACCCGGCGCAAAGCTGAATGCGCCGGCTAGTGATTGCCGGCTGCCTGCTCGCCGGCAGTGCACACGCCGCGACTGTTGAGGTAAGCGTGCAGGGCGTCCGCAACGACCGCGGCCACGTCCTGGTGGCGCTGTGCAGCAAGGCAGAGTTCCTCCGGCCGCACTGCGCGTGGCGCGGCCGCACCCAGGCGCAAAACGGCACGGTCACCGTAACGATAGACGAAGTGCCGCCCGGCCTCTACGCGGCGCAGGCTTTCCACGACGAGAACGACGACGGTTTGCTGAACCGAAACATACTTGGCCTGCCGAAGGAGGCGATGGGGTTTTCACGCGATGCCCCGATGCGTCTCGGCCCGCCGCGGTTTGCCGATGCTGCGTTCGAGGTCGGTGACGATACGACACACGTGGCGTTCCGGCTGAAATACTAAGCAACGCCTTCTTTTTTGAAAAAGAGAAGCAAAAAACTGTTGTCCCTGCTGTCGCGAAGGTTCCGCAGCGCGCGCCTCAGCAAGCCTTGATGCTGACCTACAGAAAGCAAGCAGTCCTTTTTTGGAAAAAAAGGACCAAAAAACTTTTGACTCCGCTGTCGCGCGCTCGCCGGAAAGGACCGCGACAGCGGAGACAAAAGTTTTTTGCTTCTTTTTTCAAAGAAGAAGGCCTTGCTTGCTTTGGAACGGTCAGTCTGCAGGGCATTGGTATAACACAGCTCAAAACTGAAGACCGCTGGTCATCGCGTGACAGTCATGGCCGCGCTGGCGGCATAACACCGAGTCAGAAAACAACTTCTTCCTTCCTTTTTGTCAGCATCGGCATCAGCAACCTGCTGAGCAAATACAGTCCCCCCGCTGTCCCCAGCGCGATCCCCGAAATCATGCCGAAGAACACCGCCTTCGGCGTGTCGCTCCAGAAATGCGCAAGGTATCCCGCCAGGTAGTTGCCAAATGCGAGCGACAGGTAGTTCACGCCCATCATCACCGACATTAGCCGAGCTGGCGCCATCTGGCCGAACAACGACATCGCCACCGGCATCAGGTACAACTCGCCAACGGTCTGCAGCGACATCGCGGCACCCAGCCAGAGCACGCTCGGGTAGCCGCCCCGATCGACCGAGAGTGCGGGAATGACGAGTAGTCCGAAGCAGCCGGCGGTCGCGGTGCAGCCGATCGCCATCTTGGTCACCGGGTTGGGCTCCTGCCCGCGCCGCGCCTGCCACGCCCAGAACGCGATCACCAGCGGGGTGAGCGTGAAGATGAAGAACGGGTTGAACGACTGCACGTCCTCCGGGTGCAGCGTCACGAAACCCAGCGACAGGTCGATGTTGTTCTGCGCCAGCAAGGCGATCGTGCTGTATTGCTGGCCGTAGCAACCCCAAAAAAAGATGTTGCAAAAGGCGATCAGCAGCAGGGCCAGGATGGTGCCGCGTTCGTCCCTGCTCAACGTCGCTCGCGGTCCGGCCGGGCGCAGCGCACGACCGGCAACCTCCCGCGCGCGCCGGCGCGACCGCACGTCCGGCGGAAGCCAGCGCAGGCCGACCACGAAGACGACCAGACCGATCAGCATGCCGGCGCCGGCAGCGGTGAAACCATACTGCCAGTGCGGCGGCTCGCCTGGCGCGCTGTGCCCGATCCGGCCGGCCAGCAACGGAGCCAGCAGCGCACCGAGGTTGATGCCGACGTAGAAAATGGAGTAGGCGCGGTCGATGCGGGCGTCGCCCGGCGCGTACAACCCGCCAACCTGCGCCGCGATGTTCGGCTTGAGCAGGCCGACGCCGAGGGTGAACACGAACAGTGCGATGAAGAACAGCGCCGGGTCGGTCAGCAGGAACTCGCCCGCCGCCATGACGACGGCGCCGGCCATCACCGCCCTGCTCTGCCCCAGCACGCGGTCCGCGAGCACACCCCCGGCCAGCCCCGTCAGGTAGGTGGCGGCTGCAAAGCTGCCGTAGATCAGCGCCGCCAGCGGCTGCGGCGCCAACGGCCCGTAGATCGCCTCCAGGACGGACTTCACGGACTCGTAGCCGACGATCGTTTGCGGACGCGGACCGACGAACAGGTAGTCCACCATGTAGTAGGTCAGCAGCGCGTTGTTGCCGTAATAGCAGAAGCGCTCCCAGAACTCGGTGCCGAACAGCACGGCCAGGCCAGCCGGGTGGCCCAGTATGGTCTTCTGAAGGGGCAATTCGGTGTCTCTGCGTCGCCTTCGAGCAGAGAAGCAGGACCTGCAAGGGATTGCCAACACTTCGCGGGCAGACCAGGCAGGCAAGCAGTTCTTTTTTGAAAAAAAGAACCAAAAAACTTTTGTTCCCTGAGTACTCGCTGAAGGAAACTCCGCGACAGCATGGAGAAAGTTTTTTGCTGCTTTTTTTCAAAAAAGCAGGCCTTGCTTTCTTGTCTTACGCCCCGCCCCCCGAGCAGGCCTACCCGCCGGATCCGCAGACATGTGCAGCATCCACCAGGCACAGGCTGGCCGTCGTCGTGCCGTTCCAGCTCTCCGCCCGCAGGTGCCCGGCCACGTGAAGCGGCCCCTGCCGAGTGCTCAATGCCTGAGCCAACGCCCCCTCACCGGCGCGAAACAGCATGGTCTTCAACCGGGTCGCATCGCCTTCCGACTGCACGTAGGCGCGCATCGTGTTATCGTCGTTGCCCAGGCGGTCCACCTTGACGATCCGGGCGCCTGCGATGGCAATGACGGGCTCCTCGTTGGCGGTGCCAAACGGCGCCAGCCTGGCCAGGTGTCCTGCGAGTGCCACGCTGGCGCCGCCGGTCGCCAGAGTGGCCTCCACGGTCAGGTTTGGCCGGCGCGGCGCCCCCGGCGTGGGCATACGGCTGTCGAGGAAGTCGTGAAACGCGTCCGTGCGGGACGGCGGCAGCGAGAATCCTGCCGCCATCGCGTGGCCGCCACCGCTGGCCAGCAGGCCGGCCTGACGCGCAGCGATGATCGCCGCCCCTAGGTCGTGGCCCGGAACCGAACGGCCCGACCCCTTGATCGTGGCGTCCGATCCGCCCTGCCCCGTATCGGCCACCACACCGCCGACGCAGGCCGGGCGGTTGAACAGCTCGCGCAGGCGGCCCGCGACGATGCCGACGATGCCCGGATGCCACGCCGCGCCGTGCACGAAGATCACCTGCTGCCCGGCATCGACCTGCGCCTGCGCGGCCTCCCGGGCGGCCGCCACGGTCGCGGCCGCCACCGGCCGGCGCAGGGGGTTGACCCCGTCCCGCCGGTAGGCCAGCAGCCCGGCGGCCCGCGGGG
>CAXUIR010000340.1:0-357 GCA_964251005.1 uncultured Acetobacteraceae bacterium
CTTCAGCGCGGCGGCGGCTGCGCGCACGACGTCGCGACCGTGCACGCGCTCCAGCCGCCGTATGGTGAAGTGGGCGGCGGCAAGGTTGCGGTAGTGGTCTAGAAAGGCGGCGTTCAGCGAGGCGCCGGCCACGGCACCCATGATCGGCACCGCCTGCAGGCTGAACTTCTCGCCAAGCACCACGCCGTAGCGGGCCGCCACCTCGGAGATCAGCCTGGTGAACGGGCGGCCCTGGAAGACCATGCGGGCGGAGAAGTAGCCGAGCTCGCTTTCGTCGGAATCGGCCTGGCTGCGGAAGGCGAACACCTCCAGGCACGCGCGGCGGGCGTCTTCGCTGGACAGGTCCTCACCCTGAGC
>CAXUIR010000340.1:367-3291 GCA_964251005.1 uncultured Acetobacteraceae bacterium
GCCAAGCCCGCACACCCTGTACCAGTCCTGCCACTGCCCCGGCGCCATCATCGCGGCGCGCGCGATGTCGCGCATGATGGTCAGTGTGGTGAAGGTGGCGTCCGGGATGAAGCCGGCGAGACCTGTGAAGCCGCTGACCGCGCCGGACGCGATGACTGCCGCGCGGGTGAGGTTGCTGCGCGCGCGCTGCACCTGGTCGTCCTCCCGGTTCAGGCCCAGCACGGCCACGTCGTAGGCGCGCGCCAGCGCCGCTTCCGCCACGCCGCTGAACCTGGACTGCACGCCGCGGCTCATGCCCATGCGCGCCAGGCCGAAGCGGCTGGCCATGTTGACCGCACCACCGAGCAGGTCCGCCATCCGCACGATCAGGCCGCGGCCGCGGTCCAGCCGGTTGAGCGCGTCTGCAAGTTCGGCGTGAGCCGAGTCGTCCAGCGCGATCGTGGCCATACCCTGGCGCTCAAGTGTCTGTAATGACGTGTCGCTCACGAAGCACCCCCAGGTTCCACAGATACCCACAGGCACGAACGCTGCGCCCGCCCTTTGGGTGCGCTAAGACCTGGGGCGATGACGAATATCGATTCTCCGCTCCTCGGCCTCAGCCAACGCCTGCCTCCCTCCAACCTGGCTGCCGAGCAGGCGCTGCTGGGCGCGCTGCTTTCCAACAACCGCGCCTACGACCGCGTCTCGGAGTTTCTGCAACCGGACCATTTCGCCGATCCGGTGCATGCCCGCATCTACCAGTCCATCTCGCGCCGCATCGAGGCGAGCCAGATCGCCGACCCGGTGACGCTGCGCGCCGAGTTCGAGCATTCCGGCGTGCTCGAGGAAGTGGGCGGCACCGCCTACCTCGCGCAGTTGCTGACCGCGATGGTTGGCATCATCAACGCGCGCGACTACGGCCAGGCGATCTACGATTCCTGGATACGCCGCCAGCTGATCGACATCGGCGAGACGGTGGTCAACCAGGCCTTCGCGCCAGAGCTCGAGATGGACGGGCCCAAGCAGATCGAGCTGGCCGAGCAGTCGCTGTTCGACCTGGCCACCCACGGCACGTCGGACACCAAGATGATGGTGTTCAGCACCGCTTTGGCCCACGCCATCACCAACGCCGAGCGCGCGTTCCAGAATTCCGGCCACGTGTCGGGCCTGTCCACCGGCCTGCGCGACCTCGACAAGAAGACCGGCGGCCTGCACCCGTCCGACCTGCTGATCCTGGCCGGCCGCCCCGGCATGGGCAAGACCGCGCTGGCCACCAAGATTGCCTTTGGTGCGGCGGAGAGCATGCTGGCCAACGCGCGCGCGGCGGCGGACGACCTCTCGGAAGGCGGCGCGCAGAGTGCGGTGCCGAAGAACTCGGTGGTGATCTTCTCGCTGGAGATGAGCGCCGAGCAGTTGGCCAACCGCCTGCTGTCCGAGGAGTCGCGCGTCTCCAGCGACCGCATCCGCCGCGGCGAAATCGGCGAGCGCGACTTCGCAAAATTCGTCAGCGTGTCGAAGAAGCTGCAGAACCTGCCGCTCTACATCGACGACACGCCGGCGATCACGCTGTCCGCGCTGCGCACCCGCTGCCGGCGCTTGCAGCGCACCCGCGGGCTGGGGCTGATCGTGATCGACTACCTGCAGCTGATGCGCCCGTCGGCCGGCGTGCGGGCGGAAAGCCGGGTGCTGGAGATCAGCATGATTACGCAGGGGCTGAAGGCGCTGGCCAAGGAGCTGCGCGTGCCGGTGATGGCGCTGTCCCAGCTGTCTCGCGCGGTGGAGAGCCGCGAGGACAAGCGGCCGCAACTGTCGGATTTGCGCGAGTCAGGCTCGATCGAGCAGGACGCCGACGCGGTGATGTTCGTCTATCGCGATGAGTACTACCTGCAGCAGCGGGCGCCCAAGCAGATGGCGTTCGACAACGAGGAGAAGTTTCAGAACGCGCTGGAGAAGTGGCAGCGCGACATGGAGCTGGTGCACAACAAGGCGGAGCTGCTGCTCGAGAAGCAACGGCATGGGCCGACGGGGAAGATCGACCTGTTTTTTGAAGGCGAGTTCACGCGTTTTGCGGATCTGGATACGGTGCACCAGTAACAAGAAAGCAGTTCTTTTTTGAAAAAAAGAACCAAAAAACTTTCGACTCCGCTGTCACGCGCTCGCCGGATAGAGCTGCGACAGCGGAAGCAAAAGCTTTTTGCTTCTTTTTCTCGAAAAAGAAGCGCTTGCTTAGCTTAGATGCTGAGCCAGATACTTGTTCATCTCGAACATCGTTACCTTCGGCCGTCCGAAGACTTTTTCCAGCTTCTCGTCCGCCAGGATCTCCCGGCCGTCCTTGGGGTTCTGCAGCTTGTTGGCCTTGATGTATTCCCAGACCTTGCTGACCACCTCGCCGCGCGCCATCGTTCCCGCGCCCACGACGGCGGCGAGCGCCTCGGAGGGCTGCAACGGCTGCTGTAGCGCGTTCGGCTTGGCGCCGGCCTTCGGGGTGTCCACCTTCGTGCCCTTCGGCGCCGCCTTGGCTGCAGCGGCCTTTTTCGGCTTTTCCGTGGACGTCGCGTTGGCTGCCTCGGCCTCTGCCTCGGCCTTCTTGGACTTGGCCTTCTGGGTCGGCTTGGCGGTAGCCGCCGGTGTTTTAGCCATGTGTTTCTCCAGCTTGCACGTCTTCCTGTCCTGAGATCGGCCTGGAAGTCAAGAAATCGTAACGGGGATGCGCGAAGCCGGTTTCTGCTTACCTGGTGGAACCGCCTGACAGGGCCATAAACCGGCGAAATCCCCTGTTTCTCGCTGGGCGCGAACCGGGCACCAGGCTCGCCAGACGCCAGTCCAGGCGGAAAAGTGCCGCCGAGTCGCAAGCGGAAGCAGCCTGCCGTGCCGGCCGCCTCGCGCCCACACGAGCGGCGGCGCGGGGCTGCGACCGGCATGAAGTAAGGCAAGCGGTTCTTTTT
>CAXUIR010000341.1:0-3279 GCA_964251005.1 uncultured Acetobacteraceae bacterium
TGCCTAGAGGCTGAACGACGGATGCCATGCCAGCGCCCCCTTCTCGATCCACCGTGCGGCACTCTCGATCAGCTTGCCAAGCACCGCATACAAAACGATCCCCAGCACCACCACGTCTGTCTGCAGGAACTCCCGCGCGTTCATCGTCATGAACCCGATCCCCGAGTTCCCCGCGATCGTCTCCGCCACGATCAGCGTCAGCCACATGATGCCCAGCGCGTACCGCACACCCACCAGTATCGACGGCATCGCCCCGGGCAGGATCACCTCGGCAAACAACGACCACCCGCGCAGCCCCTGCACCCGCGCCATCTCCAGCAGCCCCGCATCAATCGTGCGGATGCCGTGATACGTGTTGTAGTAGATCGGGAAGAACACGCCGACGGCCACGAGGAACACCTTCGCCGCTTCGCCGATGCCGAACCACACGATCACCAACGGTATCAGCGCCAGATGCGGCACCATGCGCAGCATCTGCAACAGCCCGTCCACCAAACCCTCCGTCAGCCGGCTGATGCCGGCCGCCAACCCGAACGCAAAACCAAGCGAGCCGCCGATCAGGAAACCTGTCGCCGCACGCAGCGACGATACCGCCACGTCACGCGGCAACTCGCCCGAGCGCAGCATTTTCCAGCCGGCCAACACCACCGCGTGCGGTGAGGGCAGGCGACGCGCTGGAACCAAGCCGCTGGACGTGACCAACTCCCAGACTAGCAGCAGAAGCACGGGCAGAAGCCAGGACAGCAAAGCAGTTCTTTTTTGAAAAAAAGAACCAAAAAACTTTTGCGCGGCTGTCGCTGATTTTTCAGGACAGGCTCGGCTCAAAGAAGCAACGGTTTTTTGGTTCTTTTCGAGAAAGAACATGCTTGCTTACGACGCTGCCGCCAGAACCGGCGCCCGCTCGTTGGCGATGATCTCACCGAACGGTCCTCCCAACGCCACCTTCGCCGGCGCTACCGTCCCGTGCGACAACGGCAACCTTGGGAACAGCAGCTCCGCTGCGCGGTAAGCCTCCTCCAGATGCGGGTAGCCCGAGAGTATGAAGTTATCGATCCCCAGCGCCTGATACTCCAGCAGACGCGCCGCAACCGTGTCGGCGTCGCCCACCAGCGCCGTGCCGGCGCCGCCGCGCACCAGGCCCACGCCCGCCCAAAGGTCCGGGCTGATCTCCAGCTTGCTCCGGCTGCCGGCATGCAACGCGGCCATCCGCTGCTGCCCCACGCTGTCGTAACGCGCGAACACCTTCTGCGCGTCGGCGATCACCTTGTCGTCCACGTAACGGATCAGCTCGGACGCCGCGTCCCACGCCGCCTGCCTTGTCTCTCGCACGATCACGTGCAGCCGCAGCCCATAGGTGAAGCTGCGCCCGCGCTTCTCGGCCGCCGCGCGTGCCGCGGCGATCTTTTCGGCCACGTCCGCCGGCGGCTCTCCCCACGTCAGGTACACGTCGCAATGCTCCGCCGCCACGTCGATGCCGGCCGCCGACGAGCCGCCGAACCACAGCGGCGGGTAGGGCGCCTGGACCGGCGGAAACCCGATGCGCGCGTCCTCGACCTTGATGTGCCGACCCTCGAAGGTCACCGCCTCGCCGGCCATCACCCGGCGCCACACTTCCAGAAACTCCGCCGTCAGCACGTAGCGCTCGTCATGCGCCAGCCACTGACCGTCGCCCTTCAGCTCCACCGGGTCGCCGCCGGTCACCACGTTGATCAGCAGCCTGCCGTCCGTCGCCCGGTCCAGCGCGGCGGCCATCCGCGCGCCCAGCACCGGCGACATGATCCCCGGCCGCAGCGCGATCAGGAAGCGCAGCTGCTTGGTCGCCGGCGCCAGCGCCGAGCCCACCACCCAGCTGTCCTCGCAGGACCGCCCCGTCGGCAGCAGCATGCCCCAGTAGCCCAGGGTGTCGGCAGCCTGGGCCACCTGGCGCAGATAGTCGAAGGTCAGCGCCCGGCCGCCGGTCGCACTCGCCAGGTAACGCCCGTCGCCATGCGTGGGCAGGAACCAAAGTATCTTCATCAACGGGTCTCCTCGGTGTTGGCCTGGCCGGCTGGCTCAGCTGCCCTTGGGCAGTCTCGCGTCCTTTACGGTGATCGGCGCCGGGATCAGCTGCAGCCGCGCGAAGGTGTCGGCAATGTCCTGCTGCGAGGCGAGGATGTGCTCGTCCACCGGCTGCACGCCGAATGCCAGCCGGTCCACCGCGCGCGCCACCGCCGCCGTGTCCATGCCCATCGCCGGCGCCAACAGCCGCACCACCTCGTCATGGTGCGCCGCGCCGTAGGCCTCGGTCTCCTTGAGGTCGGCGACCACCGCCCGCACCACGTCGGCGTTGGCCACCGCGTAGTCGTGGGTGGCCAGCAGGAACTCGCGGTTCTCGTCGATCACCCGGCCGTCATGCACGCCGTCGCTCACCTGGCGCGTCTTCAGCGCCGTCTCCGCCGCGGCCAGATAGGGGTCCCAGATCGCCCAGGCATCCACGTCGCCGCCCTCGAAGGCGGCCCTGGCGTCGGACGGCTTGAGGTAGACCGGCTGCACGTCGGCGACCGACAGCCCGCCCGCCGCAAGCACTTGCAGCAGCAGGTTGTGCACGTTGGAGCCCTTGTTCAGTGCCACCTTCTTGCCGCGCAAATCGGCGATGCTGCGGATCTGGCTGCCCGCCGGCACGATCACCGCCTCGCCGTGCGGGCTCGCCGGCTCCATCGCCACGTAGACGAGCGGCACGCCGGCCGCCTGGGCGAAGATCGGCGGCGCGTCGCCGGTGATGCCGAAATCGATGCTGTCGGCGCCCATCGCCTCCAGCAGGGCAGGGCCGCCCAGGAACTCGGTCCAGGAAACGCGCACGTGCATCGGCGCCAGCCGACGCTCCAGCGTGCCGCGCGCCTTTTCCAGGACGAGGGTGCCGTATTTCTGGTAGCCGATCCGGATGGTGCGGTCTGCGGCCCTGGCTCCGCCTGCCAGGCACGCGAGCACACAGACTGCAGAAAACCACGTCTTTTTGGCGTGCGGATACAAGGACCACTCCACATCGTGCTCAGGCCGATAGTGGTTCACACGTCGGCCTGTTGCAAGTTACACTGTGTAGAAGCGCAAACCTACAGAATCGGATAGTGGATTTAGGTTACCGAGGAAGGGTTCGGTCGTTTGAGTGGCAAAGCAAAGCAAGCGGTTCTTTTTTGAAAAAAAGAACCAAAAAACTTTTGTCGCCTCAGGTGCGCGGTGCGGGAAAATCCGCGACAGCAGAGACAAAAGTTTTTTGCTGCTTTTTTTCAAAAAAGCAGGCCT
>CAXUIR010000342.1:0-3278 GCA_964251005.1 uncultured Acetobacteraceae bacterium
CTTTTGTCCCCTGGGATCTCGCGTGGTGAGGCGTGCTGTTTCAGCCGTTCGCGACAGCATGAACGAAGGTTTTTTGGTTCTTTTTTCAAAAAAGAACCGCTTTCTTGCTTACCAATTATCCACCAGGTTAGCCGCGTTCAACGTGCCGATACCCGTCGCGAAATCCCAACCGGTGCCGGTGCCGTAAGCCTTGCTGTAGGTCGTGTTACTCGTCGACAGCACGCCGTAGGTGCCGCTCGGCTTGTAGCAGTTGTGTGTGCCGGTGCAGTCCACGTCCATGTCGCCGAGGGTGACGTCGTAGAACGTGCAGGATGTGGCTGCAGCGTTGCCCTTGCTGGAGTTGCACGTCGTGCTGCCGGAGCTGCCGTACTCGGCCGCGGCGAGCTTGTAGTAGGTGGGGTTCGGGTTGCCCTGCTTGGCGCCCTGCTTCTGGTTCACCAGCGCCTGCACCGCGGCCACGATGGGGGAGGCGAACGAGGTGCCGCCGGCGCCGGACCAGCCGCTGGGCGCGCCGGTGCAGGCCACGCCGCCGTCCTGGGTGTCGCTGTCGCAATAGACGTAGTAGTGGCCCCATACGCCGTTGGCGGCGAACAGCGAGATGTCCGGCATGTCGCGCACGCCGTCGGCCGGGTTGCCGACCAGGCTCTGCCAGGACGGTTTCGCGTAGCCCTTGCAGGTGCCGCTGACCACGCCGGCGGTGGACGCCGTGCCGGTGGCGCAGCCGCTGGGCCCGCCGCTGCCGCTGCCGGTGGTCAGGTAGTATTCCTTGCCGGTGGTGCTGTTGCAGAAGCCGCCGGTGCCGTAGGTGGTGCTGTAGCCGGACTCAGTGCTGAGCAGCACGCTGGCGCAGGAATCGTTCCAGGGTATCTCCGGGATGTAGGACTTCGCCGAGCCGTACGTGCTCGTGTTGGTGGCGTTCCAGTAGGTGCTGGTGGTGCCGGCGTAGGTGTCGCCGTAATCGGTGCCGCCGACCGCCACGTTGTAGGGTGTGGACGCGAAGCCGCTTACGGCTATGCCGTGGGTGGCCTTGGTCAGGTTGGCGTCGCAGCTTGCCGCACCTTCGTCGCCGGCGGAGACGAACACCGACGTGCCGAGTGCCGCGGCCTGCTTGTAGGCGGTGTTGAAGGCGGCGTTGGCGGTGGCCCCGTTCTCCGCCTCGCACTCGCCGTAGCTGATGCTGACGATGGCGGGCGGAGAGCTGGAGTTGATCAGGTTCTGCAGCGCGATGAGGCCGCCGAAGCTGGCGTTGGTGTCCGAGCACGAGGCCAGCACGATGGCGGCGGACGGTGCGCCGGCGCTGGCCCACTCGGCGTCCAGAGTCGCCTCGCTCTCGTTGCCGGAGACCACGCCGGGGTTGCTGCAGGCGCTGCTGCCGGTGGGGTGCGTCTGGGTGAAGCTGCCGCCGGTGTAGCTGGACAGGCCGAGCACCGAGCGGAACGTGGTCCAGTTGGCGGTGCTGTAGACGTTGGTGTTTTCGATCACCACGATCGACTGGCCCTGGCCGGAGATGCCCGCGGCGAACAGCGGCTTGAAGTTGTAGATGGTGGCGAGGTCGGCGGGGACCACGGCCTGAAACGTGCTGCCGTTGCTGGTGAAGGTGTAGGCCGGGCGCGGCTTGAAGTTGGCGTGCGGACGGAAATCGTGCAGCGAAACCACGCCGGCGACCACGCCGGAGAGGGCGGCAGGGATCCGCGGGTTGGTCGTGTTGGCGATGTGGCTGACGCCCGCCACGTCGAGGTTGTGGATCTCGGTGTGGAAGGCCTGGCGCACCTGCGCGGCGGTGCCGGTGAAGTCGATGAAGGTGCGGCCGGCCTGCACGCCGTTGACGGTGAAGCCGTGCGCCTGCAGCCAGCTCACCACGGCGCCCACGTCGGCGGCGGCGGGGCCGAACTGCGCGCCGAATTCCGCCGCCGTCAGCCAGCTGTGATAGAGCGGTGAGGCGCGGTCCTGTTGGGCGGCCATCAGGTTGTCCAGCGCCTGGTCGGTCTGCGCGGGACGTTGCAGGAGCAGCTGCATGTGCTCGAGCACCAGGCCGTCGGCCACCGGGCCGCGGTCGTTGGCGAGGCTGGCTTCGGGTCGGACGTTGCCGGGCAGTGCTACCGTCTGCGAGTCGCTGACGGCCTGCAGGCCGCGCCTGGGTGCCTCGGGCCGGGCCGCTTGCCCGGTGGCGAGGGAGGCGGCCGCAGACAGGGCCAGGCGGCAGCTGGCAGGCTTCTTGTGGCTCAAGTGCGTCTCCCGGTGTGGTTGTAATGTACGAACGGTTTCAGTGTTCCGGTCTAGTGTCAATTGTAAAAATACTAGAGATTGCAACTTGGCGCGCAGTGTAAGTGGAAGAAAGCAAGGTCTTCTTTTTCGAGAAAAAGAAGCAAAAAGCTTTTGCTCGGCTGTCGCGGACGGCTGAGACGACATGTTTCAGCTTCGAGCACGTACGAGCGCAAACGTTTTTTGGTTCTTTTTTTCAAAAAAGAACTGCTTGCTTGCTTTCTTCCCTCGGCACCCGGCCGCACTCGCCCGCGCCCAGTTGCGCTTGCATCGTTCATCGCGGCTGCTATATCTGCGTCAGTAGGTTGACGTATAGGGAAACAGGGTGGTCTCTCCCGACGCCCATCGTGTGGCAGATCAAAGCCAGTTCTCGCCCGCCCCGCCGCCTGGCGACGCGTTCCGCACGGTGACGCAGCTGGCGCGCGAACTGGGCATCACTGCGCGCACCATCCGCTTCTACGAGGACAAGGGGCTGATCTCGCCGCAGCGTGCCGGCAACACGCGCGTATACATGCCGCGTGACCGGGCGCGGATGATCCTGATCCTGCGCGGCAAGCGGCTTGGGTTTTCGTTGCGGGAGATCAGGGAGTACCTGGACCTCTACGGCGTGGACCACACGCAGGCGGAGCAGTTGCGGCTGCTGCGCACGGGCGTAGCCAAACGATTGGCTTCGTTGCGCGAGCAGATGAGCGCGCTGCGGCAGACGATCGGCGAGCTGGAGGACGTGCAGCGCCAGGCGGAAGCGGCGCATGCCGGGGCTGGCGGGCGCAGGACAGCGTCTGTCTGACTGTATCGACGGACCGGCCTGTGCCGGTATTTGGCGTAACGTGCCGGCTGGTGGCCGGACCTTGGGAGACATAGCAGTGGTCAACGTCGTCATCGCCGGTTACGCCCGTTCGCCGTTTACGCCGGCCAAGAAGGGCGCGCTGGCACGGGTGCGCGCGGACGACATGGCGGCCGCGGTGATCCGCGGACTGATTGCGAAAACCGGTGTCGCACCCGAGGACATCGAGGAC
>CAXUIR010000343.1:0-1920 GCA_964251005.1 uncultured Acetobacteraceae bacterium
GTCTGTATCGGGGAGCGGTCAAGGAAGGAAGCAAGGCCTTCTTTTTCGAGAAAAGAAGCAAAAAGCTTTTGCGCGCGCTGTCGCTGGCTCCTCTGGAGGCGCTGCGCGATGCCGCGAACGCCAGGCTTGTGTGCGCTTTTGCACAGGCCGGTAGACCGGGTCGAGACAGGCTTGGTGGTCCTGGGCTACGCGGGATCCTGTTCCGCCCCCTGCACGAGAAGGTCAGTGACATGAGCGCGTCCGGATTGGTCATTTCGCCCCGCGCGGCCACTTGGAAGCCGTTCTACCTGGTGATGTCGCTGGTGCTGGCCGGGATCGCCGTGGCCGGGTTCTCGCGCACCGTGCCGGGCGACTTCGCCGCCCCAGAGTTTCCGGCGTTGCTGTGGCTGCACGCCGCGGTGGTCACCGCCTGGGTGCTGGGGTTCGTCGCCCCGCCCGCGCTGAGCATGGCCGGTTCCGTACGCCTGCACCGTCGGCTCGGATGGGTCGGCGCGGCGCTGGCCTGCGCCATGGTGGCGCTGGGGACCTACGCCATCCTGCTGGCGCTCTGGGCCGACACGCTGCCGCCCTTCTACCCGCACGGCCTGTTCCTGATGCGAGGCCTGCTGGCGCTGACGCTGTTTGCAGCCCTGGTGGCCGCCGCTCTGCGCAACCGCAGGCGCCCCGCCTGGCACAAGCGGTTGATCCTCTGCGCCTCCGTCATCGTCGTGGCGCCTGGCCTGGAACGCGCGATGCCGATCCCTCTCCTCGGGCCACACTGGTACATGGTGGTGGACGCCGTCATCGACGTGCTCGCCCTGGCCGGACCTTGCGTGGACCTGGCCGAGCACAGACGCATCCATCCCGCCTACCTTTGGGGCGTGGGCGCCATCCTGCTCTGCCAAGTCACCGTCGACCTTACCGCGTCGTCTAGTTTGGCGCGGGCGCTGCTGCGTGGGTTGGGCACAGCATAGAAAGCAAGCGGTTCTTTTTTGAAAAAAAGAACCAAAAAACTTGTGTCTCCCAAGCGAGATCTTCCTGAAAGATGTAGGCTCAGGGAGCAAAAGTTTTTTGCTTCTTTTTTTCAAAAAAGAAGGCCTTCCTTACTTTCTTAGATGCACGACGTTGTTCGCTACCTCCCCATCCGTCACGCACACGCGCGCCCCGTTTGGCAGCGCCGCCGGCCGCCCCAGCAGGAATCCCTGCAGCAGGTCGCAGCCTTCACGGCGCAGGAACGCCATCTGCGCCGCCGTCTCGATCCCCTCGGCGCAGACCTCCATCTGCAGCGCGTGGCCGAAACGGATGATGGCGCGGGCTACCTCGTCGGCGCGGCTGTCCTGGCCCAGCGGGGCGACAAAGGCGCGGTCCAGCTTCAGCTTGTCGAACGGCAACTCGCGCAGATAGGCGAGCGAGGAGTAGCCGGTGCCGAAATCGTCCATGGCGATCTTCACGCCCATCGCCCGCAGCGACTCGATCTGCGCGCGTGCCGCCTGCCGGCTGGAGACCAGCGTGCGCTCCGTCAGCTCGATCTCCAGGCGCTCCGGTGCCAGGCCAGAGCGGGACAGCGCCTCCTGCACGCGGTCCACCACCAGACCCTCGCTGAACCAGTGCGCCGAGAGGTTCACTGCCACCGGGACCGGATCGGCCCAGGCGGCAGCGGTGCGGCAGGCGGTGCGCAACACCCAGCCGTCCAGGTCCGACATCAGGCTGCTTGCCTCCGCCACGGGCAGGAAGACCGCCGGCGAGATCGAGCCCCACTCGGAGTGCGTCCAGCGCAGCAGGGCTTCGTAGCCGCGGACCACCCCCTCGGCGGCGTCGAAGCAGGGCTGCCAATGCAGGCTCAGCGTGCCGTCGGCCATCGCCGCCCGCAAGTCTTCTTCCATGCGCCGGCCTTCGGTGACGCGCGGCTTGCCCGGGCCGTCAGCCTGCGACGGCACAGGC
>CAXUIR010000343.1:1930-3272 GCA_964251005.1 uncultured Acetobacteraceae bacterium
AGGCAGGCGTCGGCGGCGCTCATCAACCCGCGCGCGCCCAGCCCGTCGGCGGGGCACAGGGCGCTGCCGATCGACGTGGAGACCCGGACGGGCGTGCCGTTCACGTCGAACGGGACGTTCAGGCAGGTGACGATGGCCTGCCGCATACGTTCTGCGGCTTCTGCCGCGCTGGGCCGCCCGTCGAGCAGGAAGGCGAACTCGTCGCCGGCGATGCGTGCCGCCATGTCGCCAGGCCGCATCAGGCCGGCCAGCCGGCACGCCACCATCTTGAGCAGCGCGTCGCCGGCGGAGCTGCCGACCAGCGCGTTGAGGGAGCTGAAGCCGTCCAGGTCCGCCCTGAGCAGGGCGAACGGCCTGCCGCCCCTGGCGTCGTCGGTGGCAACGGCGAGCCTGGACTCGAAATGCGCGCGGTTGGCCAACCCGGTCAACGGGTCGCGCGTAGCGGTCCGTTGCAGCATCAGCGTGCTGCGGTGCAGCTCGATCATCGCCGAGGCGCTGGCCGTAAGACTCGTCAGCCAGAACTGCTGACGCTGAGAGATCGCCCTGGGCACCGTGTCGCTCACGCACATGGTGCCCAGGCGATCGTTCGTCCTGCTCGTGATACAGGCGCCGGCGTAGAAACGTATGCCGGGGCCGCCCACCACCAGCGGGCTCTCCGCAAAGCGGGGGTCGCTGGCCGCGTCTTCCACCACCAGCACGCCGTCCGGCTGAAGGATGGTGTGGGCGCAGAACGCCGCGTTGCGCGACGTCTCGAACATGCTCATCCCGGTGCAGGATTTGAACCACTGGCGGTTCCGGTCGATCAGCGAGATGAACGAGATCGGCGCCTCGAAGATGTCGGCGGCCAGCCGGGTCAGGCCGTCGAAACGCTCGTCCGGCCCGGTGTCGAGAATGGCCTGGGCAGCCAGTGCCGCAAGCCTGCGCTCCTCGTCTGCGGGATAAAGAGCAAAGGGCAAAGGCACACCTGGTATCTGGGGTGGGTAGAGCGGCCGGCCGGCCATCGCGAAGGTATACGTACGTCGGTTGGTCCCCGCCGGGACGGCCCGTTCGTTCCGCGGGCTGTCCCGACCTAGGCGGTACACTATCGTACTTTTCTTAACAAAAAGCTTAGATGCTGCCACTAAAATCGCTGCGCGCTTTCAGCGACCGGGCAGGTTCGCCGCGTGGCTCAGAGAAACGACACGGGGTCCACGTCGACGTCTACCCGCACGCCGCGCACCGCCTTCACCTTCGCCAGCCACGAGCGCAGCAGCGGCTGCACCGCGACGTCGCGCCGGGTCTTCATCAGCAGCCGCCGCCGGTGGCGGCCGCGCAGGATGGCCAGCGGCGCCGGCGCCGGGCC
>CAXUIR010000344.1:0-507 GCA_964251005.1 uncultured Acetobacteraceae bacterium
AGGGACAAAAGTCTTTTGCTTCTTTTCTTCAGAAAAGAAGGCCTTGCTTCCTTGCTAAAGGGCCGCGCCGCCCCGCTCGCCGGTGCGGATGCGAACCACGTCCTCGACCGCGGTGACGAAGATCTTGCCGTCGCCGATGCGGCCTGTGCGGGCGGCGGCGACGATGGCGTCGACGGCGCGCTCCACGGTGGCGTCGTCGCAGATCACCTCGATCTTCACTTTGGGCAGGAAGTCCACCACATACTCGGCGCCGCGATAGAGCTCGGTGTGGCCTTTCTGGCGGCCGAAGCCTTTTGCCTCGATGACGGTCAGGCCCTGGAGGCCGACCTCGTGCAGCGCCTCCTTCACCTCGTCCAGCTTGAAGGGTTTGATCACGGCCTCGATCTTTTTCATCTCGCCTCCAGCACGGGCTTCCTGTCAGCGGCCTCCCGCGGCAGGCGGCAGTTTGCATTGGGACCGCCGGTCCCGCAACTGACCGGCTGGTCGGCGCTTCCACCAGAAGGGTGG
>CAXUIR010000344.1:517-3261 GCA_964251005.1 uncultured Acetobacteraceae bacterium
ATCACTGCCTCGATTTTCTTCATTGGGCGCGCCTCCGGGACGGTCTTGTTTTGGGCGGATGTTGCATGTGGTGCGGGCCGAGGGCAACGCTGCGCCTGCCGGCGTTGGCGGAACCCGCTTGCTTCGGGAGCCCAGCCGGCATGTGCCTGCTTTGCGTGCACGTCGGCGCCTGACCGTGCCGCATCGGGGCTTTTGCCGGCTTGTTGACGCCCGCCGCGCGCCCTGGAGGTTGACACTATGAACACCCTGCTCTCCGCCGCCGGCACAACGATCTTCACGGTGATGTCGGCGCTTGCGGCGCGGCACGGCGCGATCAACCTGGGCCAGGGTTTTCCGGACACCGACGGGCCGGCGGAGCTGCTGCAGGCGGCGGCCGACGCGCTGATGGACGGGCGCAACCAGTACCCGCCGCTGACCGGTGTTGCGGAGCTGCGCGAGGCGGTGGCGGGTGCCAACCGGCGGTTCTGGGGGCTGGAGATCGACCCGGCGGCCGGCGTGGTGGTGACTAGCGGGGCGACCGAGGCGCTGACCGCGTGCCTGATGGCGACGCTGAACCCGGGCGACGAGATCGTGCTGATCGAGCCGTTATACGACACGTATTTGCCGGTGGTGCGCCTGCTGGGCGCGGTGCCGCGGCTGGTACGGCTGGAGCCGCCGGACTGGGCGCTGCCGCGCGCGGCGCTGAAGGCGGCTTTCGGGCCGCGCACCCGGGCGCTGCTGCTGAACACGCCGATGAACCCGACGGGCAAGGTGTTCACCGCGGACGAACTGGCTTTCATCGCCGGGCTGGTGGCGCGGCACGACGCGGTGGCGATCTGCGACGAGGTGTATGAGCACCTGGTGTTCCCGCCGGCGCGCCACGTGCCGCTGATGGGGTTGCCGGGCATGGCGGAGCGTTGTCTGCGGGTTGGCAGCGCGGGGAAGACGTTCTCGTTGACCGGGTGGAAGGTGGGCTACGTCAGCGGCCCGCCGGCGCTGACCGCGGTGGTGGCCAAGGCGCACCAGAACCTGACGTTCACCACGCCGCCAAACCTGCAGCGCGCGGTGGCCGAGGGGTTGGTCATGGACGATACGTATTTCGACGGGTTGGCGGGCAGCCTGGCGGCCAAGTGCGCGCGGCTGAGCGCGGGGTTGTCGGCGATCGGGTTTCGGGTGTTGCCGGCGCAGGGGAGCTACTTCGTTACCGCGGATTACAGCGCGCTGGGGTTCGAGGGGGACGACCTGGCGTTCTGCCGGCACATCACCGAGCACGCCGGGGTGGCGGCTATTCCGGTATCGGCGTTCTACGAGCGGGATGCGCCGCAGGGATGGGTGCGGTTTGCGTTCTGTAAAAAGGACGAGGTGCTGGATGAGGCTTGTGCGCGGTTGGGGGGATACTTCAAGAAAAGCTCGACGTTGGCGGCGGAGTAAGGAAGCGGTTCTTTTTTGAAAAAAGAACCAAAAAACTTTTGTCTCCGCTATCGCGCGCTCGCCGGAGAGAACCGCGACAGCCGAGATAAAAGCTTTTTGCTTCTTTTTCTCGAAAAAGAAGCGCTTGCTTACGCCTGTTTCCGCGACACCCAAGCCAGCACGCACACCCCAACCACGGCCGACGTGATCGACCCGCAGAACACTGCCAGCTTCACGCTTTCCTGCAGCTCTCTGCCACGGAACGCCAGGTCGCCGATGAACAGGCTCATGGTGAAGCCGATGCCGCACAGCAACGACGCGCCGTAGAGCTGCGGCACGGTCATCCCCGCGGGCAGCCGCAACACGCCAAGCCAGCGGCCGAGCATGGTGGCGCCGAACACGCCGGCTTGTTTGCCCACGCATAGGCCGAGCAGCACGCCGAGGGGTGCGGGTGCGAGTAGGCTCGACGGGTGGATGGCGTGCAGGTCCAGCCCGGCGTTGGCCAGGCCGAACACCGGCAGGATGACGTAGGCGACTAGCGGGGACAGGGCGTGTTCCAGCCGGTCGGCGGCGTGGCGTGGCAGTGCGACCGCGAGTGCGACGCCGGCGAGGGTGGCGTGGATGCCGCTGTTGAACACCAGCAGCCAGAGCGCGGCGCCGGCCAGCAAATAGGGCCACAGCGCTTTGACGCCGGCGGCACGGGCGGCGAGCAGCGCCAGCCAGAGTGCGACGGCGGCGACGAGCACCGCGCCGTGCGGGCCCTGGCCGTAGAACACGGCGATGACGGCAATGGCGCCGAGGTCGTCCAGGATGGCCAGCGCGGTGAGGAACACCCGCAGCGACAGGCCGGCGCGGCGGCCCAGCAGGCGCAGCACGGCCAGCGAGAAAGCGATGTCGGTCGCCACGGGGACGGCCCAGCCGCGCACGGCGTGCGGGTCGGTGCGGTTGATGGCGAGGTAGATCAGGGCGGGGACGACCATGCCGCCGAGGGCGGCGATGCCGGGGGCGGCGATGCTGCGCGCGCTGGCCAGGCGGCCGCGGGTGATCTCGCGGCGGATCTCGAGGGCGGCGAGCAGGAAGAACAGGGCCATCAGCCCGTCGTTGACCAGGCTGTGCACCGGCAGGCCGATGCGGCCGGCACCGACGACGGTGCGGAGCAGGCGGGTGTAGGCGGGGGCTGCGGCGGAGTTGGACCAGATGAGGGCGGCGACTGAGGCTGCGATGAGGAAGAGGCCGCCGGCTGCCTCGCTGCGCAGGAAAGCGACCAGCGTGCCGGCCTGCCGGCGGACGACGCGGCGGGTTTTTTGGAGGACCATGTGCGGCGCAACGCGGGGCTTGGGTGCCACGTTTGGCGG
>CAXUIR010000345.1:0-3259 GCA_964251005.1 uncultured Acetobacteraceae bacterium
TTCGAATCCATCACGCGGTCGGCGACAGTCTCGTTAGCTCGGAACGTGCCACTCTGGCGCAGCATGGCGTCCACCAGCGTGGTCTTGCCGTGGTCGACGTGGGCGATGATGGCGACGTTGCGGATGTCCATGGGGGCACTTTGCTCTGAGAAGGTCGGGGCTCAACGCGTGAGGTAGGGGCGTGTGGTAGGGGCATGCGGCCCATACGAAAAGGGCCTGACAACCGGTCAGACCCTGCGCGCACGCCGCGTTGCAGTGCAGATAGTAGCTCGGCCTCGCAGATGCGAGGAAAAACGCCGCGCCGCCGCCGAATGGCAGGGGCGCGGCGGCCGGGCGCTACTGTTGGGCGGGCGGCACCGTGCCGGTCTGCGTGGTGGTCGTCTGCGTGGTGATCGTCCGGGTGGAGGTTTGCATGCCGGTCACCGCCGGGTTCGAGCCACCCGGCTCGCCGCCGCCCTGTGGCGCGTGGGTCAGGGCCAACGCGATGGCCGTGCGGCTTGCCTGGAGGTCGCCGTGGCCCAGCGCCTGGCGGGCCTGGCTGACCTGCGCCACCACCGGGCCCTGGTCCGGCTGGTTGGCCTCTGCCACCGGCGTGCTGCGGTCGAGCAGGCGGGTCTCGGCCATCTCGAGCGCCTGCTGGGCGCGGCCCGTCTCGTGGTGGTCGAGCGCGCGCTCGGCATCGCGCAGGTAATTCCACGGGCCGGCATTCTCGCCGCCGGCCGGCTGCGGCAGATGCGGCGCAATCTCCGAACGGGTGCCGGCGGAATCGATGTTGCTGGCGCGCGTGGAAGCCGGGCCGCTCTGGCCGGTGCCCGGCTCGTGCGCCCAGTGCTCGCCCTGCGGGTCGGCCTGAGCGACACGATGGCGGTCATGCCTGGGGGGCGACTGCGTGGCGCCGATGCTGTCGAACGGCCCCTGGCCGGCAGCGCCGGCATCGGTGCCGGCCGGAGCGGTCGCGTCGGGCGCCGGTGTCTGGGCAAAGGCAGCCGGCATGAAAGCCATGCCGATCAGGGTAGCCGAAGCCAAAAGCGTCTTGCGCATCGTCACGTCTCCTCGCGGGCTTGGACGGCATCGCGATCGCTCGGACCGGCGCCCTCGGCGGGACAACAGGGCTGTGACCGGATGGTTTCGCCTGCTGCCGAGTCCGGCAGGAAAGCAAGGCCTTCTCTTCTGAAGAAAAGAAGCAAAAGACTTTTAGTACGGCTGTCGCGGGATTTCCTTCAGCGCGCACCCAAGGAGACAAAAGTTTTTTTGGTTCTTTTTTTCAAAAAAGAACCGCTTGCTTCGCCTGCCACCGGTCAAAACGTGAAAGCTCGCCGTCGTGGCGCGCGCGGTAAGTGGCGCGCCCAGCGTTGACGTTCCGTCTGCTGGACGAATAAGGGACGCATGTCGGCAGTTGAACACGGATGCAGATGCAACTAACCAACAGCCGCGTCACTGTCCTGGCCATCCTGCTCGCGTGCGCCGCCTTGCCTGCATGCGCAGCGACGTTGACCCTCGGCCCCGGCAAGCGAATACGCCGCTGTTCGTCGACGACGCGGCTGGCGTTACCGCCGAGCTGCAGACCCTTCAGGTTTACGGGCTGATATCCGGTCAGCTGGTCAACGCGCCGGGAAGCCTGAACGGGATAGCCTATTTGGGGACGGAACCTAAGATCGCGACCAATTATCCGTGGCAGTGATGTTGGCGAACAAGCAAGGCAAGCGGTTCGCTTTTGAAAAAAAGAACCAAAAAACTTTTACTCCCGCGCCCGCATCGAGCAGAACTATGTTGATGCAGGCAGACATGCTGGCAGAACCAGCCAAACCGTGGCGCAGGCGCAGAAGCAAAAGTTTTTTGGTTCTTTTCTTCAAAAAAGAACCGCTTGCTTTCTCCTCACCAGTCTAGCCCGCGCCAGAACCCAGTTCAGCGCGGCGTCAACACGAACCGCACCGGGCGATCTGGCTGCGTCGTGACGATCCCCCGCGGCACCACCGTCCCCGGCCCGGACAGGCCCACCCGGAACCGCTTGAGCAGCCGCGCCAGCACCAGCACCGCCTCCGTCAGCGCAAACTGCGCGCCGACGCAGATGCGCGGCCCGGCGCCGAACGGCATGTAGGCGTAGCGCTCCGGCGGCGTGGCCCCAGGCATGAACCGCCCAGGGTCGAACGCATCCGGCGCGTGCCAGCGGGCGCGGTGGCGGTGCAGCACCCACGGCGAGATGGTGATGGTGGTGCCGGCGGCGACCTTGTGGCCCATGATGCTGTCGTCCGCGTGCGCCCCGCGCACGATCAAAAAGGCCGGCGGATACAGCCGCAGCGCCTCGTCCACGTGGGCGCGGGTGGCGGGCAGCTGCGCCAGCGTGGCGGCGGTGTGGTCGGCGGAGAGGTCCGCACCGGCCAACTCGGCCGCCAGCGCGTCCTGCTGGTCCGGATACAGCGCGGCCAGGTAGACCGACCAGAAGAGCGTGACCGCGGTGGTCTCGTGCCCGGCGAGGATCATGGTGGACACCTCGTCGCGCAGCTGCGCGTGGTCGAAGCCGGCGCCGGTTTCCGGGTCGCGCGCGGCGGAGAGCAGGTCGAACAGGTCGCGCGGCCTTGCCTCGCCGTTCGCGTCCAGTGAGGCACCGTCCGCCGGCGCCAGGCCGCGGCGCACCTCGATCAGGCGGTCGAGGAAGGCCAGCCACTCGGTGCGGAAGCTGGCGCGGCCGCGGTCCACCAGGCTGGGCACGTGCTCCGGCAGCATCAGGTCCAGCACGCCGGGCTTCGCGTAGCGCATGCCGTAGCCGACCAGAAGGCGCCGCAGTTCCGCGGCGAAGCCGGACATCTCCAGCGAGAACATCGACTGGCCGGCGATGGCGAGCGCCAGGTGCTGCAAATGCGGCAGCAGCTCCAACGGGCGGTGCGTCAGGCGGTCGAGTTCGGCCTCCTTGGCGGCGCTGGCGGCCACCACGTGGCGCGCCAGGATCGGCATGGTGCGCGGTGCCAGCGCCGGCGCGATGGTGCGGCGCTGGTGCCGCCAGGCTTCGCCCTCGGCGAGGAACAGGCCGGTGCCCAGCACCGGGCGCAGCACGCGGCGGGTGGCCGGCGGGCGGGTGTAGTTCTCCACGTTGGTGACCAGCACCTGGCGGATCGCCTCCGGCGCGTTGAGCATCAGCTGCTCGCGGCCGAGGAAACGGCCGGGCAGGACGTCCTGCTCGTAAGCGGGACCGCCCCACAGCTCGAGCGGGTTGCGGCGCAGGACGAGGAAGGATTCCAGCTGCGTGCGCAGACGGGTGGGC
>CAXUIR010000346.1:0-3238 GCA_964251005.1 uncultured Acetobacteraceae bacterium
GGCGATGGTGCACCACTACACGATCGGCCGCGAGGAGGCGCGCGACCTGGCCGGCGTGATCGGCAGCGCCAGCCGCCGCGCGCTGGAACGCCTGCCCGGTGTCTCCCGCCGGCGCGTGGACGACATGCCGTTCGCCGCCGTGGTGCTGCGCCGGCTGCTGCGCGCCACCGAGGCGCGGCGCGTCGTGTTCTCCGCCAACGGCCTGCGCGAGGGCTGGTTCATGCAGACCGTGGCCGACGCGGCGGCGCGTGCGGAAGACCCCGTGCTGGCCGCCTCGCGCGACCTCGCTTTGCGCTACGGCCGCGACGCGGTGCTGCCGCCGGCGCTGATCGCGTGGACCGCGCCGCTGTTCGACGGCGAAACCGACGACGCACGCCGCCTGCGCGAGGCCGCCTGCTGGATGAGCGACATCGGCAGCCAGGAACATCCTGAGTACCGCTCGGAACAATCCTTCTACCGCGTGCTGCGTCAGCCAGGCATCGCATTGGATCACCACGCGCGCGCGTTCCTCGCGATGACGATCGCGCTGCGTTACGAGGCAGAACCGGACATGGCCTACCTCGACGCCGCGCGCATGCTGCTGGAGATGAGCACGCTGCGGCGCGCGGAGATACTGGGCGTGGCGTTGCGGCTGGCCTACACGCTTTCCGGCGGCACTGCGGCGCTGCTGTCTGCGACCTCGTTGTTGCGCGAGGGTGGGCGCCTGGTGCTGCGGTTGCGCGGTGGCAGCGGCGTGTTTGCCGGCGATAGCGTGACGCGGCGGCTTGAGCGCCTGGCGTACGCGGCGGGGATGGAGGCGGCGACTGAGACGCTGTAGCAAGGAAGCAAGCGGTTCTTTTTTGAAAAAAAGAACCAAAAAACTTTTGTTCCTGGGGTGCGCGCTGCGGGGAGTTCCGCGACAGCCGGGACCAAAGTTTTTTGCTTCTTTTTTTCAAAAAAGAAGCCTTGCTTGCTTTCTCCTCTAGCCGCGTACGTCGACTTTCTCCGCGCACAGAACCGCGGCCAGGTTCCCGACTTCGACCCGCGCGACGGCGGCGTGGATGCTCGCCTGCTCCTGCTGCTGGAGAAGCCGGGACCTCGGCCGCCGGGTGCAGGCGCCGGTTTTGTCTCACGCGACAACCCCACGCCGACCGCAGCTTGCATCCGCGCCGGCATGGCGGCGGCCGGCGTGCCGCGCGAGGGCACCATCATCTGGAACGCGGTGCCCTGGTGGAACGGTACGATGCGCGTCTACGCTGCTGAAAAGCGAGCGGGCGCTGGAGAACTCCAGGGATTGTTAGCGCTGTTGCCGCGCCTGCGCAGCGTCGTGCTGGCCGGCAGCGTGGCACAGGCTGTCGCTTCGCCGTTTTTCGAAGACCGTGACATTAAAGTGTTCAGGTGCGTGCACCCGTCACCGAACGCGCGGGCAGGACCGGCGAGCAGCGAGGCTTGGAGAAAGCTGCCGGCGGTTTGGCGGGCTGCATGGGATGCAGCTTGTATGCCCTGAAAAGACGCTGCGCCTCTCAGCATGGAAAGTGTCACTCCAGGCAAAAGCTTAGACCAGCGAACTTAGCTTTTTCCGCCCGGCGCTGAAGAAGGAAGCGGGGCCTGCTTTCTGAAAGAGAGCAGCAAACACCTTTTGTCGCTCCTGTTAGGGAGATTCCCGTATCGACGGGCATTCGAGGCTCACCTGGTGCTTGGTGGAGGAGGCTAGCAAACTTCTTCGGGATGCGCTGCTTGCCAGCGGGCAAGGAAGCAAGGCCTTCTTTTTCGAGAAAAGAAGCAAAAAGCTTTTGCGAGCGCTGTCGCGGACGGCTGAAACAATACGTTTCAATCCTGCGACACCTATGGAAGACAAAAGATTTTTGGTTCTTTTCTTCAAAAAAGAACCGCTTGCTTGCTTCCCTTTCGATCTTGGTGTTTCTCCCACTCTCCCCGGCGCGCCTGTAGCTCAATTGGTTAGAGCGGGCCGCTCATAACGGCTTGGTTGCGGGTTCAAGTCCTGCCGGGCGCAGACCGGGCGAGCCTCACCGCCCCGCGCGCACCCGCCGCACGAAGGCCGACACGCTGTCCGCAAAGGCGTCCGGGCACTCCAGCGCCGGAAAGTGTCCGCCGTGCGCGTGCTCCTCGAACTGCACCAGGTTGTAGGTGCGCTCCAGCAGGCTGCGCGGCGGCAGCGGCCGCAGCTCCCGGGGGAAGCTCGCGTAGCCGGTCGGCACCTCGATGCGCGTGCCGCGCGGCAGCAGGCGCATCACCTCGTGCTGGGCGGCGCGGTAGATCCAGCTCGACGTGGTGAAGCTGCCGGTGGCGGCGTAGAACATCACGTTGGTCAGCAGCGCGTCCATGCCGAACGCGGCGTCCGGCGCCGCGCCGCGCAGGTCCGACCAGGCGTGGAACTTGTCGACGATCCAGGCGGCTTGGCCCACCGGGTTGTCCTGCATCGCCAGGCCGAGCGTTTGCGGCCGGGTGCGCTGCAGGTCGGCGTAGGCCCGGCCGTCTGCCAGGAACGGCGCGCAGCGTGCCTCGAACGCGCGGTCCTCGTCCGTCTGCATGTCGCATTCGGCGCGGCTGCCGAGGTAGTTGAGGTGGATCGCCTCGCAGCCGCCGCCCTTGGCCAACGCGTGGTCCAGGCCGGCCATGGCGGAGACCATGGAGCCCCAGTCGCCGCCCTGTGCCACGTAGCGCGTGTAGCCCAGGCCTTGGCGCAGCAGCCTGTCCCAGATGGCAGCGATGCGCCGCGGCCCGATGGGTGCGGCAGGCCGGCCGGAAAACCCGAAGCCGGGCAGCGCCGGCACCACCACGTCCACGCCGTCCTCCGCCTTGCCGCCGAACCGCTCGGGGTGGGCCAGGCGATCGATCACGCCGAGGAACTCCACGACCGAGCCGGGCCAGCCGTGGGTCAGCACCAGCGCGGTGTCGGCCGGGCCGGAGCCGCGCTCGTGCAACAGGTGGATTCGCTGGCCGTCCAGCTCGGCGACGGCCTGGGGAAAGCGGTTGATCGCGGCTTCCTGGGCGCGCCAGTCGTAGCCGTCGGTCCAGTAGGCGCAGAGGCGGCGCAGGAACGCGGGGGAGGTGCCGGCGGACCAGGCGTCGCCGGCTTCGGTCAGGTCGGGGAACGCTTCTCAGTCGAAGGCGGCGACTGCGCAGTGGAGGCGGTCTAGGCGGGGTTGGGGGATGTCGATCCGGAAGGGGATGAGCATGAAGGCAAGCAAGGCCTTCTTTTTTGAAAAAAAGAAGCAAAAAACTTTTGCTTCCGCTG
>CAXUIR010000347.1:0-3229 GCA_964251005.1 uncultured Acetobacteraceae bacterium
GGCGATGCGGCCGCTCGGCAACGATCGTTGGACGGCGGCGCTGCCGCTTCTAGCCCTGGGCCGGCACGAATACGTGGTGCTGGCCTGGCGCGACCGCTTCGAGACGTTCCGCGACGAGTTGGGCAAGAAGAGCCGCGCCGGGTTGAAGGTGACGCTGGAGCTGGCCGAGGGCGAGGCACTAGTGAAGGAGGCCGCGACGCGTGACGCCGGCCTTAGCAGCGCGCTGGCCGGCATCGCCGGCAAGTCGGACGCCGAGCGGGTGCGGCTGTTGCTGGAGCCGGCGCTGGGCGCGCGCATGGCGGCGGCCGATTCACGGCCGTTCAAGGTGGAAACCGCGCCGATTCCGGTGGATGCCGAGCGCGAACTGGTGCGCTTCGCCAGCTGGTACGAGGTGTTCCCGCGCAGCTTGAGCGATGACCCGAACCGGCACGGCACTTTCGCCGACGTGGAGCGGCACCTGCCGCGCATCCGCGACATGGGGTTCGACGTGCTGTATTTCCCGCCGATCAGCCCGATCGGCCGGGTGAACCGCAAGGGCCGCAACAACACGTTGACGCCGGCGGTGGACGACCCGGGCAGCCCGTACGCCGTGGGGTCTGCGGATGGCGGCCACGACGCGCTACACCCGGAACTCGGCACGCTGGAGGATTTTCGCCACCTGCGCGAGGCGGCGGCGGCGCATGGGCTGGAACTGGCGATCGACTTCGCCATCCAGTGCTCGCCGGACCACCCGTGGCTGAAGCAGCACCGCGGCTGGTTCGACTGGCGGCCGGACGGTTCGATCAAATACGCGGAGAACCCGCCGAAGCGTTACGAGGATATCGTCAACGTCGACTTCTACGCCGAGGACGCGGTGCCCGGGCTGTGGGCGGCGCTGTGCGACGTGGTGCTTTTCTGGTGCGAGCAGGGCGTGCGAATCTTCCGCGTCGACAACCCGCACACCAAGCCGTTCCCGTTTTGGGAGTGGATGATCGGTGCGGTGCGGCGGCGCTACCCGGACGCGATGTTCCTGGCAGAGGCGTTCACCCGGCCGAAGGTGATGTACCGGCTGGCGAAGATCGGCTTCTCGCAGTCCTACACGTATTTTACCTGGCGCAACGAGAAGGCGGAGCTGGAGGCCTACCTCACAGAGCTGAACCAGCCGCCGGTCAGCCACTTCTTCCGGCCGCACTTCTTCGTCAACACGCCGGACATCAACCCGGTGTTTCTGCAGGGCTCCGGGCGTCCGGGGTTCCTGATCCGTGCGGCGCTGGCCGCGACGTTGTCCGGGTTGTTCGGTGTCTACAACGGCTTCGAGCTCTGCGAGGCCGCCGCGGTGCCGGGCAAGGAGGAGTACCTCGACAGCGAGAAGTATCAGCTGCGCGCGTGGGACTGGAACCGGCCGGGCAACATCACCGCGGAGATCACCGCGCTCAACCGCATGCGTCGGCGCAACCCGGCGCTGCAGACGCATCTGGGTGTGACGTTCCTTACGGCGGGCAACGACCTCGTGACGTTCTACGAAAAGGCGACGGCGGACCGGTCCAACGTCGTGCTGGTGGCCGTCAGCCTGGACCCGCACGGCGTGCAGGAGGCAGACATCGACCTGCCGCTGTGGCGTTGGCGCCTGCCCGACGAGGCGTCGCTGGAGCTGGACGACCTGGTGTCAGGCGGCACCACGGTTTGGCAGGGCAGGCGGCATCGCGTGCGGCTTACGCCGGAGCAGCCCTATGCGATCTGGCGGGCACGGCCTGCAGTGTAATAGCAGCGGTCACCGGTGTTGACGTGTAAAGGCAAGGCAAACGGTTCTTATTTGAAAAAAGAACCAAAAACTACTGTTCCCTTGGGTGCGCGTTGCAGAAACCTCCGCGACAGCAGGAATAAAAGTTTTTTGCTGCTTTTTTTCAAAAAAGCAGGCCTTGCTTTCTTCTCTGCCGTCAGCAGTCAAACCTCGGCCCGCTGGCACGAAGCTCTCAGGCCGCAGCATCCGACAGCTTTGTATTCTTCGCCCACTTCGCATACGGACACCTGATGAACGCTCAAGCTGCCTCGACGCCGGCCGACGATCCGCTCTGGTACAAGGACGCGGTCATCTATCAGCTGCACCTGAAGTCCTTTTTCGACGCGAATAACGACGGCATCGGCGACTTCAGGGGGTTGATCGAAAAGCTGGACTACATTGCCGAGCTGGGCGTCACCGCGATCTGGATGCTGCCGTTCTATCCCTCGCCCCGGCGTGACGACGGCTACGACATCGCCGACTACCGGGGTGTGCACCCCGATTACGGCACGCTGTCGGACGTGCGGCGCTTCATCGAGGAGGCCCACGCCCGCAACATCAAGGTGATTGCCGAGCTGGTGATCAACCACACCAGCGACCAGCACCCGTGGTTCCTGCGTGCGCGTAGCGCGCCGCCGGGATCGCCGGAGCGCGACTTCTACGTGTGGTCCGACGACGACGACAAGTACGGCGGCACGCGGGTGATCTTCCTGGACACCGAGAAGTCCAACTGGACCTGGGACGAGGAGGCCAAGGCTTACTTCTGGCACCGCTTCTACTCGCACCAGCCGGATTTGAACTTCGACAACCCGGCAGTGCTCGAGGAAGTGCTCTCGGTGATGCGGTTCTGGGTGGACATGGGCATCGACGGGCTGCGACTGGACGCGGTGCCCTACCTTGTCGAGCGCGAGGGCACCAACAACGAGAACCTTGCCGAGACGCACGACATCCTCAAGCAGATACGCGCAGAGCTGGACCGCCACGCGCCCGGCCGCATGCTGCTGGCCGAGGCCAACCAATGGCCGGAGGACGCGCAGCAGTATTTCGGCGACGGCGACGAGTGCCACATGTCGTTCCACTTCCCGCTGATGCCGCGCATGTACATGGCGATCGCGCGCGAGGACCGCTTCCCGATCACCGACATCATGCGGCAGACGCCGGCGATTCCGGCCAACTGCCAATGGGCGGTGTTCCTGCGCAACCACGACGAGCTGACGCTGGAGATGGTCACCAGCTCCGAGCGCGACTACCTGTGGGAGACTTACGCCAGCGACCGCCGCGCGCGCATCAACCTGGGCATCCGCCGCCGGCTGGCGCCGTTGCTCGAGCGTGACCGCCGTCGCGTGGAGCTGATGAACGGTCTGCTGCTGTCGATGCCCGGCACGCCGGTGATCTACTACGGCGACGAGATCGGCATGGGCGACAACATCCATCTCGGCGACCGCGACGGCGTGCGCACGCCCATGCAAT
>CAXUIR010000348.1:0-3213 GCA_964251005.1 uncultured Acetobacteraceae bacterium
GTCCATCATCGGCTGGCTTATCCTGGGCCTCATCGCGGGCTTCATCGGCAGCAAGATCGTCAACAAGAGCGGCGAGGGCGTGCTGCTCGACATCGTCCTCGGCATCGTCGGCGCCGTGGTCGGCGGCTACCTGTTCACCCTCGTCGGCGCGGCGCCGGTAACCGGGCTGAACATCTACAGCATGTTCGTGGCCGTCGTCGGAGCGATCGTCGTGCTGGTTGTCTACCACGCGGTGTTTGGCAGGCGGGCGCTGCGCTGAAGGCGAAGCAAGCGGTCCTTTTTTGAAAAAAGGACCAAAACTTTTGTTCCCTTGGGTGTCGCAACGGTCTCACATCGCCGGATGACTCGAGGCGGCTGACACAGCGCAGGGAGCAAAAGTTTTTGGTTCCTTTTTCAAAAAGAACCGCTTGCTTGCTCTAAGTCGGTCAACTTGAAAGTAAGCTATCTCGCCTGTGTAGACCGGGGAGCACAGCCACCGTCACTTTCTGGCGGTGTCCTGGCGTCGGGCCTTTGACTCCCGTGGTTCGTCGGAAGAGGGCGTTCCGGCATCGAACTCGATGAAAGGACTGACGGAACCCGGCACCCCCCATTGGTAGGTTACACGTAACTCTACTGGGGGATCGTCATGGCCTCGACATCAGCCGCCAAGCCCTCGCGCATCAAGGTCCGGGAACACCGCGAGCGCTTTCGCGAGCAGGGTCTGCGCCCGATCCAGCTTTGGGTGCCGGACGTGCGCTCGCCCGCGTTCCGGTCCGAAGCGCATCGCCAGTCGGCCGCAATCGCCGCGAGTGCTCACGCGGGCGACGACCAGGCGTTTGTCGACGCCGTGGCGGATTGGGGCAATGAATGAAGCGCGGCGAAATCTGGACGGTCGCCGGCGGCACGGACTACGCCGGCAAGCCGCGCCCCACCGTGATCGTTCAGGACGATAGTTTCGATGCAACTGACTTGATCACCATCTGCGCGTTCACGACCGATGAAACGGACGCGCCGCTGTTCTGGCTCCCAGTGCAGCCGAACGAGCGCAACGGCTTGCGGGCGGTATGCCGTTTGATGGTGGACAAGATTACCACCGTGCCAAAGACGAAAGTTGGCGCGCGTGTCGGCCGGCTGGACGACGAGGATGTTCTACGGCTCAACCAGGCTGTTCTCGTGTTCCTGGGGCTGGCGGTCTCGCCGCGGGCCAAGCAAGAGGCGTAAAGGCCAACGGCACAAAGCGTAGCCACGGCTAGAATTCGGTCGTTCAGCCTGATGTCGGCTCGCGCAACCCTGCCGAAACGCCGTTTATTTCCGCGCGACCGCGCTGCATCGGCGAATTGCCGCATGATTATACCAACAGGCCTGGAGTTTGACTGTTCGAAGCAAGCAAGGCCTTCTTTTTTGAAAAAAAGAAGCAAAAAACTTCTGTCTCCGCTGTCGCGGACTCATCCGGAGAGCGCGGGACAGCGGAGTCAGAAGTCCTCGGTCCTTTTCTCAAAAAAGGACTGCTTGCATCGTTGGCCTGAATGCCACCCGTGACCAGGCCCTAGCCGACGCGCGCAGGCGATGGCCGAAAGCGGGGCGAGCAGGCAATCACGCCCGCCATAGTCGAGAAATTAGCTGCAACCGTGCGCGAGCGTATCCGGAGTTGCGGCGGTCGCTATCACCGCGAACACCCGCGCCCTGGTCCAGCGCGTCGAGGTGGCAGACAACGAAGTCCGCATCATGGGATCGAATCTACTCAGAACACTTGCAGCGTTAAGCGGCGTGACACCGGCTTCGCAGCCGCTCGCAGTCCTGTTCCGAGTTGGCGGAGGGGATGAGATTCGAACTCACGGTACACCTTTACAGTGTACAACGGTTTAGCAAACCGCCGCCTTCAGCCACTCGGCCACCCCTCCGCCGGGATGCAACACGACGTTTGCCCAGCTGTCTTACGGCCAAGGCTCGGGTGGGTCAAATCACATGCAGGGCGTGCGCGCCGAGTGTTTGCTGCGCCACCCCAGGCGCGCCGTGTTGCGTCTCGATCACCGGAGCGCGCCGGTTCACGGCGTTGCTGGTCAAGCAGGCGGCTGTGGTGGAGATGAGCACCGGAGCGTTGAAAGGCGACCGGAGATGGTCTCGGCCGGCTATCGGCCGCGCCAAGCCTAGCCGATCTTGGCCTTTAACGCGGCGTTGACCAGCGCCGGGTTACCTTTCCCCGCCATGGCCTTCATCACCTGGCCCACGAAGAAGCCGAACAGCTTGTCGCGGCCGGCGCGGTACTCTGCCAGCTTGTCCGGGTTAGCGGCGAGCACGGTATCCACGGCCGCGTCGATGGCGCCGGTGTCGGTCACCTGGCGCAGGCCGCGCTGTTCGACGATCTCTCCGGGGGTCGCACCGGTCTCCACCATCGCCTCGAACACCTCCTTGGCGATGCGGCCGTTGATCGTGCTGTCGGCCATCAGGTCCAGCAGGGCCCCGAGGTTTGCGGCCGAGACCGGGCTTGTCTCGATGGTGCGGCCGGTGCGGTTCAGGGCTGCGAAGAAGTCGCCGGTGATCCAGTTGGCGGCGAGCCGCGCGTCGCGGCCGCGTGCCACGGTCTCGAAGAACGCGGCGGTGGTCTGCTCAGCCACCAGCACGCCGGCGTCGTAGGCGGGCAGGCTGTACTCGGCCACGAAGCGGGCGCGTTTGGCGTCCGGCAGTTCCGGGAGTGCGGCGCGTAGGTCTTCCACCCAAGCGGCGTCGAGCACCAGCGGCAGCAGGTCTGGGTCGGGGAAGTAGCGATAGTCGTGCGCGTCCTCCTTGCTGCGCAGGCTGCGGGTCTCGCCGCGGGCGGGGTCGAACAGGCGGGTTTCCTGGTGCACTTGCCCGCCGCTTTCCCACACCTCCACCTGGCGGCGGGCCTCGGCCTCGATGGCCTGCATGACGAAGCGGACTGAGTTGACGTTCTTGACCTCGCAGCGGGTGCGGAAGTCTTCGCCCGCGTGGCGGACGGAGACGTTAACGTCGGCGCGCATGCTGCCCTCGTCCATGTTGCCGTCGCAGGTGCCCAGGTAGCGCAGCACGGTGCGGAGCTTGCGCAGGTAAGCGCCGGCTTCTTCGGGGGTGCGGATGTCGGGTTCGCTGACGATCTCCATCAGCGCCACGCCAGAGCGGTTGAGGTCGATGAAGGAGCGCGCCGGGTCCTGGTCGTGCAGCGACTTGCCGGCGTCCTGCTCAAGGTGCAGTCGGGTGACGCCGATGCTGCGGGTG
>CAXUIR010000349.1:0-3212 GCA_964251005.1 uncultured Acetobacteraceae bacterium
TGTCCGGCCGGGTGCTGGTCTACGACGACAACGGCGCGCATCCCGGCATGCAGGCGGCCGAGGTGCTGGCCGAAGCCGGGGCCGAGGTGGAGCTGGTGACGCCGGAGCGCATGCTGGCGCCGGAGATCGGCGGCCTGAACCACGCTGCCTACGCGCGCATCTTTCGCCGCCGCAGCGTGCGGGTGACGGTGAACACGCGGCTGCTGTCCGTGCGCCGCGACGGCAACGGGCTGATCGCGGTGTTGGGCAGCGATTACGGCGCCGAACAGGAGGAGCGGCGGGTGGACCAAGTGGTGGTGGAGCACGGGACGACACCGCTCGACGAGGTGTACGAGGCGCTGAAGCCGGACTCGCGCAACGCCGGCGAGGTGGACCACGCGGCGTTGCTTGGCGGGCGCAAGCAGGAGGTGGTGCGCAACCGAGAGGGACGCTACCAGCTGTTTCGCATCGGCGACGCGGTGGCCAGCCGAAACATACATGCGGCGGTGTTTGACGCGCTGCGGCTGGCGAAGGACGTGTGATACCAGCGACGCTGACGCCTGGGAAGTAAGCAGGGCCTTCTTTCTGAAGAAAAGAAGCAAAAGATTTTTGGTCCTGCTGTCGCGAAGGTTCTTCACCGCGCGCGCAAGGCAACAAAAGCTTTTTCGTTCATCTTGGGAGAGGGACTGCCTCTGTCCTCGCTGTCGCTGCCTTTCCGGTGAGCGCGCGACAGCGGAGATGAAAGTTTGTTGGTTCTTTTATAAAAAAGAACTGCTTGCTTTCTACTCCTTCAACACCGGCACAACCCGCACAACAGAGCCCGCGTCAGACCCACGGCTGTTGCTGCCGCCGTAAAGCGACGCAGTGCCATAAAGGATGTGATCGCTTCCCTCAATCAACGCGGCGACCGGCGCTGCTCCCGTTGTGGTTCCGAACTGGCGAGAACTCGGAAAACGCTGTTGACCGGGTTAAAGCTGTACACGCACCCGTCGTCGCCAGTGCCGCCGGCGTAAGTCGTGCCGTACATCACCCCGTTGCGGGCCAGCAGCAGCCCGGAGGTTGCTTCGAACCCCGCACCGGCAACCTGCGGGTTGAGCACGGTTTTCGACGCGTAGCCGCTACCGTCCGTGTTCAGCCAGAAGATGCTGCCGCCCGGTGATCCGCTGTAGGTGGTGCCGTAGAGCCTGCCGTTCGCGCCGAAGATCAGCGCGCTTCTGGGGTTGCCGCTCATGTCGCCCGAGTTGGACCCAAATGCGTGCAAGGTGGTGATCGCTCTGCCGGTGAGTGAGAACACTGTGCCCTGGCCGTTGGCGCCGCCGAACTCCGTTGTGCCGTACAGGGTTTTGCCGTCCGCACTGGCCAGCAGCGCCGCGACCGGCTCCTCGCCCTGCGCGCCGTCGAAAGCATAGGTCGTGGTGACTGCGCCCGCGGTGGAGGCGCAGAACAGCGTTCCGAGGCCCAAGCCTCCCTGCTGAGTCGTGCCGCAAAGAGCGTTGTTGGGCAGCTGCACCAGGTGGCCCATCGGCCGGCCGCCGTCGGTGGAGTTGCCGCAGCCATCGCCGCTGCAAAACTGGTGCAGCAGGGTAAAAGCGCCCGCGGTGGAGATGCGAAACAGCGTGCCGCAGCCCAGCGACCCGTTGCAGCTTGCAACGCCGCCGTCCTGGGCGACGCCGTAGAGGAATCCGTCTTTGCCCTGGATCAGCCCGGCCGTGGGAAAAGCGCCGTTCGGCGCGGTGCTGGTGGCCGTGTCGTAGGGGAACGAGTACAGCGTGGTGACAACGTGCTGCGGCGTCATGCGGAATATGGTGCCGCATCCCAGCACGCCGCCTGTGCCCCGGTTCGGGCACAGCCCGCTGCCGCCGTAGAAGGTGGTGCCGTAGAAGTTGCCGTCCGACGCCTGCAGCAGTTCCGCGGAGGGGCTGGCACCAAGCGCGTAATGGCTTTGCGTGCTGTTGCCCGTGTCCACGAAGCGGTGCACCGCCTGGACCGATGCGGCAGCGGCAGGGACCGTAGGTAGGGCGGTCAGCAGGAGGCCGAGCAGGCGGGCTGGCGTGGTGATGCGCATCGGAGGCTCTTTGTTGTGAGGGTACGGCATAAGGCAAGCAGTTCTTTTTTGGAAAAAGAACCAAAACGTTTGTTCTCTACGGATGCGTCGTGCTGAAGCGCGTCGTTTCAGCTTTCCGCGACAGCCGCTTCTTTTGCTCGAAAAGAAGCCTTGCTTTTGCTACTGCGCCAAAGCGGGGTTGATCCGAAACACGCTGCCGGCATCCGGCCCGCCCGCATCGCTGCCGCCATACAACGTGGTCGTCCCATACAGGAACTTATCGCTGCCCTCGATCAGCGCGCCTTCTGGATAGCCGCCGGTGCTGCCGGTGAACGGAGCCAGGGTTTGCATCCGACCGGTCTTCGGGTTGAAGCGGTAGCTGCTGCCGACCTCGCTGCCTTGGCTGGTCTGCTCCGAGGTGCCGTAGATCAGGCCGTCGCTGCCCAGCGTTGGCCCGCTCACCTCAGCCTCGCCGTTGAAAGGAGCCGCACCGCTGAAGACGTAGTGAACCTTGAAGCCGGAGCCGTCCGGTGCGAGCGAGAACAAACCCCCGCCGGCGCCGCCGCTGGTGGTGGTGCCCCAGAGATTGCCGTCAGGGCCGTAGATCAGCGCACCTTGGGGTTGGTAGTAGCTGCCGGCTACGGTGTTCTCGATGTTGTCGAAGGCGTGCAGGGTGGTCATCACGCCGCCGGCGTAGCTGAAGACGATGCCGCCGCCGCTGGTGTTGCCGTTCGGGCCGCCGAAGATCGTGGTGCCGTATAGCGTTTTGCCGTCGTGGCCGAGCAGCAAGGCGCCGGACGGGTTGTAGCCGTCGTTGTCCTTCGTGTAGTCGAACTGATGCAGCGCACGCACCGCGCCGTTGATGTTCATCGCGTAGAGTGTGCCCTCGTTCCCGATGCCGCCCTGGTTCGCCACGCCGTAGAACATGCCGCTCGCCGCCTGAACCAGGTGGCTTCCGGGCCGGCCGCCTTCGCCGTCGCCAGCGAAGCGGTGCAGGCGGGTGAACACGCCGGCAGTGGAGATGCGGAAGGCGGTGCCGCAGCCGAGCGCGCCGTTGCAGCCGAGCAGCCCGCCATCCTGGGCGACGCCGTAGAGGTAGCCGTCCTGACCCTGGATCAACCCGGCGGTGGGGAACGCGCCGTCGGGGGCGGTGGACGTCTTGGTGTCGTAGGGACACGAATAGAGTGTG
>CAXUIR010000350.1:0-3191 GCA_964251005.1 uncultured Acetobacteraceae bacterium
GCCGGCATCGGCATCAACGGTGATTGCCTGCCGCAGGATGCCAACCGGCTGACCTTGTCGGACGAGGTTGACGAGATCGGGATGGCAAAGCCGCTGGTCGCGTTCAGCTACGGCGCGGATGAGCTGGCAATGAGCGCCCATGCCGCCGCGTTCATGACCGACATCTGGACCGCGGCGGGCGCAACCGATGTTTGGACCTTCGAGCGGTCCGCGCACACGATCGGCACCTGCCGCATGGGCGGGGATGGTGCGCGCGCGGTTGTCGATGGCCGGGGCCGCAGCTTCGACGTCGACAATTTGTGGATATGCGACAACTCGGTGTTTCCGAGCGCGATGGCGGCGAACCCGGCTTTGACGATCATGGCGCTTTCGCTGCGCACGGCGGATGCGTTCTTGGGGCGAGAATAGCAAGCAAGCCGTTCTTTTTTGAAAAAAAGAACCAAAAAACTTTTGTTTCCGTTGGGCGTGCCGTGGTGAGACGTGTCGTTTCAGCTGTCCGCGACAGCCGAGACAAAAGCTTTTTGCCTCTTTTCTCGAAAAGAAGGCTTTGCTTCCTACACTTTCACCCGCGACTTCTGCTGACGCAGCAAACCACCTGCCGCCAAGCCGGCAGCCATGGCACCGTAAGCGACCGACATGGACCGCTTGGTAAGCACGAACTCCCAACCAGGTGTGAACCGCTTTGGCGTCGCCACGTAGTCAACTGCCGCGGCAAAGGCGGACATCGCGACCGCGCGCTGCACCATCGAGGAGGCGGAGAGCGGCTGATGCGGTGCGATCCATCGCTCGAACAACGCGGCCCAGAACACGGTGGCAGCGTGGTGGGTGGCGTAGCCGACTGCGGTGTGGGCGAGATCGGCGCCGGTCACCAGCGCCGCGCTTTTCCCGTTCAGCCAGTGACTCGTAGCGTTCACGGGTTGCAGGCTCGCCTTTCCCTCGACGCACGCGAGAAGGCAGAGGGCAATGCTCGACGTTGCGCTTGCGATCGAGCCGATGACGATTGCGTCACCCAAGTTTCCGGCGCGGGCCGTCATCGTCGTTCTCCATTTGTCGTGCGGGCTCGACGCAGCACTTTCAGGTGATGGCGCTGGGTCGTATTTCGAGTAGGTGACAAGCGAAGGAAGCGGTTCTTTTTTGAAAAAAAGAACCAAAAAACTTTTGGTCTCTGGAGTGCACGATGAGGGGAGACACCGCGACGGCAGGGACAGAGGTTTTTGCTGGGCGTAGCGGCGGTTGCCGGCTACGACCAGGCTGTCAGGCCGACACTGCCATCTCGTCATGCGCGTTGTTCAACGCCGGATGTGTGCTGAGGTAACGGAAGTATGCAACTCTCGCCGGAGCGGCCAGCCCATGAAGGTGTATCTCGCCGGTCCGCTCGGCTTCTCGGAGGCCGGTCGTCACTTCCAGGCCGGCGTTCTGCTGCCAAGGCTTCGCGGTATGGGCTTGCAGGTGATCGACCCCTGGGCTCTCACCGATGAGGCTGAGTGCGTGCCGTGGCGGACATGCGAGCCAGCGAGGCCAAAGTCCACGCGTGGCAAGTCCTGAACCACGCTATCGGTCAGAAAAACTGCGATGCGATCGACGGATGCGAGGCGGTCATCGCAGTCTTGGACGGCGTGGACGTGGACAGTGGCACCGCGGCGGAGGTTGGCTACGCCTTTGCACGCGGCAAGATGGTCTTCGGCTACCGCGGCGACTTCCGCTTGTCCGCCGACAACGAGGGCGCGGCGGTGAACCTGCAGGTGGAGTTCTTCATCCGGGCGAGCGGCGGCAGCATCGTGGCTTCCCTCGATGCGCTTGTTACCGCACTTGGCGCGCACGGTGTCTCGCCGCCGGCGTGATGTGCCGGCGGGCAACACGCGTCGCGATGCAATGGCGATGCTGAAAGCCGTTAAAGCCAACGAGGATTACGAAAATACAAAGCTGGCTGCTCGGCATTAATATGCAGACAGTTGACGGTTCGGTCGCGGGGCGGGGCGAGCGCTGTCGCTCGGCTTAGCAACGACTTGGTTTGGCGGCATGCAGTGCACAGCGGTGCTTGGTTTGTCTCCCTGAATCGTCAGGAAGAAGAAAGGCCTACTTTTTGAAGAAAGCAGTGAAAAACTTATCCCTGCTCTCGCCAATGTTCTGCAGCGCGCATCCAAGGAAACAAAGGTTCTTGGCTCTTTTTTTCAAAAAAGAACCGCTTGGCTTATTTGCTTTGGTCAGAGGTCAGGAAACATATGTAGCACTGCGAAGGGCATTCGTCGACGCGCTTGAGACGATATTAGACGCGCTTCCGACACGAAGCGGGGGTGTTGTGCAGACTGATCGTTAGCGTCAAAAGGAACGGCGTCGTTCTGCAGGACTGGCTGGCCCATATTTTGGCCCACACCGCCCAGCAACTCGCCAGCCGGCTCGATGAGTTGGTATCTGGAACTTTCGGCCAAACGCGGACAAATTGGACCGCATGACGGGCAACGATAATCAGCGTGTGAAAAAGTCGGTAGCCACGAGGTCGGCCGCAAAGTCTGCCCCTGCCAACGCGCAGAAGAGCGTCGACGAGGTCTGCTCTGTCCGCATTGAGTTACGCTACACCCACCCACTAATCTGGCGCGAAGTCGAGGTGCCTACCTCGATCACGCTGGAGGTGCTGCACGACGTCGTCCAGACCGCAATAGTCTGGTCCAATTGCCTTTGTGGGAGTTTATTATCGGCGGCCGAAGCTATGGGCTGCCGATGGATGATGATTGGGACGTCGCGTCAATCACCGAGGCGAGCAAGCTTCGTCTGCGCGACGTGCTGAAGCCGCGTAATACCAAGTCTCTGAGAGTCTGACTCACGTGGGGATACCCGAAACCTTCGGCATCTGATTCAACATGGCAAAAGAGTGGAGTTGCCATGCCCGTCCCTCTCCGGCCTGATTTCGACGCCTTCGCTCTTCGTGCGATTGCCAAGAAGACGAAGGATGGTGCGCAGGCTAGGCGCCTGCTGGCGTTGGCTGCTATCGATGAAGGCGGCTCGCGCACGCAGGCGGCAGCCATCGGCAGCGTCATGTTGCAGATCGTTCGAGATTGGGTTGTCAAGTTCAATGCTGAGGGTCCCGCCGGCCTGATCGACCGCAAGCCGCCTGGTCAGCCGTCACGACTGAATAATACGCATCGGGCGGCGTTGATCCGCGCCATCGAGGACGGTCCGATGCCGGCGATCCA
>CAXUIR010000351.1:0-3190 GCA_964251005.1 uncultured Acetobacteraceae bacterium
CCCGCCAGCCAATTTGGGAATCCCTATTGAGTCGTGTCGATGGGAAAGTGCTCTAGGCGCGCGTTGCAAGACATTCGCGACAGCAAGACAATGTTTTTTGCTGCTTTTTCGAAAAGCAGGCTCAGCTTTCTTTTGACCATCACGCGCTAAATCTACGAAACGCCGCCCTGAACATTGGCCTTTCGAACTCCGGGATGAGAGGCACACATTTTGTGTCCGGCTATCGCGGAGTCTCCACTAGCGCTCACTCAAGAGAACAAAAGTTTTGCTTCTTTTTTCCAAAAGAATCGCTTGTCTCGCCTGCCACCGTTCAAACCTGAGATGGCTGATGTAATACCAGCCCGCTTTGATGCTAACTCACAGAAAGCAAGCAGTCCTTTTTTGTAAAAAAGGACCAAAAAACTTTTGACTCCGCTGTCGCGCGCTCTCCGGATAGGTCCGCGACAGCGGAGACAAAAGTTTTTTGCTTCTTTTTTTCAAAAAAGAAGGCCTTGTTTGCTTCGCAACGGTCAATCTCCAGGCTCGTTGAATAAGTAAGCCCGAGCGCTCCGACGCACCCCGTCCCGGCCTGCGAGACCGCGACCAGCCCGGCCGTTAGTTGCAGCAGCGGTGCAAAATATACTGCAAAAACAGGCACCTGTAACGCAACATGCAGTAATAATGATTGACTGGAAGCCCGCGGGAAGGCGCGGTAAGTCTCACCTCGGCCGAGTTTAGGCCATCTCTACGTGGTCCGCGTGCCAGCTACTGCCTGGCCAGCGTTTCGCGAGCGTCCGGAACGATCCCGGGTGCTGAACCGCAGGGGTCGATACGCACATGGATGGCTTGACGGACATCAAGGTGGAGGCACTGGCCAGCTGCCAGCACACCCTGCGCTCGGCCATCGGCTGCGTCGGCGTCGGCTTGCATGGCGGCCGCCCCGTCCGACTCACCCTCCTGCCGGCCGAGCCCCACACCGGCATCGTCTTCCGCCGCACCGACCTCGGCGTCGACATCCCGGCCAGTCCTGACTTGGTCACCGACACGCGGCTGTGCACCCAGGTCTCCCATCCCGACGACGGCCAGGTCTGCGTGCGCACCGTCGAGCACGTGATGGCGGCGCTGGCCGGCACCGGCATCGACAACGCCGTCGTGGCGGTGGACGGGCCGGAACTGCCCATCCTGGACGGGTCGGCGGCGCCCTTCGTGTTCCTGATCGACTGTGCCGGACGCCTGCCGCAGACTGCCTCGCGCCAGGCGATCGAGATACTCCGCCGCGTGCGCGTCACCATGGGCGAGGCCACGGCAGAGCTGCGCCCCGGCGGCGCCACGCTGGACCTCTCTCTTTCCATCGACTTCCCCGCCGAGGCGATCGGCCGGCAGGCGCTCTCCATCTCGCTCACCGAACAGGGCTTCCGCAGCGTGTTAGCTCCTGCGCGCACGTTCGCGCTGCTGCACGAGATAGAAGCGCTGCGGCAAGCTGGCCTGGCGCTCGGCGGCAGCCTGGACAACGCCGTCGTGGTGGACGGCGGCCGTGTGCTGAACCCGGCCGGCCTGCGCGCGAAGAACGAGTTCGTGCGCCACAAGATGCTCGACGCCGTCGGCGACCTGGCCATGGCGGGCGCACCCATCCACGGGCGTTTCGTCGCCCACCGCACGGGCCACGCGCTGAACAACAAGCTGTTGCGCGCGCTGTTTGCGGACACGCGGGCCTGGCGGCGGGTGAGCTTGGACGTGCCGGCCTGGTCGCAGGCGCAGTTTTCGACGGCTCGGGCGGCTTAAGAAAGCAAGCGGTTCTTTTTTGAAAAAAAGAACCAAAAAACTTTTGTCTCCTGGGCACCCGTGTGCGGAGACTTCGCGACGGCGCTGACAACTGCTTCGAAAAAGAAGGCTTTCTTACTTGCTTGCCTCCCACTACGGTCCGCGCCGCGCGTCGGGAGGCTAAATCTTGCACCTAGTTGTCGGCATCTTCAGCCTCGTCGCAGAACTGCTCTCGCTGTTCTCCTGGGCGCTCATCCTCTCCGCCATCATCAGCACGCTCATCTCCTTCGGCGTGCTGAACACCCGCAACCGCTTCGTCTGGATGATCAGCGACTTCCTCTACCGGGTGACGGAGCCGGTGGTCCGCCCCATCCGCGCCGTGCTGCCGAACCTCGGCGGCATCGACCTCAGCCCGCTGATCGTGCTGCTGCTGATCCAATACGTGCTGCTGCCCCTGCTGAGCGACCTCGAAGGCGTCGTGCTGGGGAGCATGGCCGGCCAGTCGTGACCGCGCGCATCCTCGATGGGCGCGCGCTCGCCGCCGAACTCCGCGCGACCCTGGCCGCCCGCGTCGCCGCTCTGCCCTATCGACCTAGCCTGGTGGTGGTGCTGGTGGGCGACAACCAGGCCAGCGCCGTCTACGTCCGCGCCAAGGACCGCGCCGCGCGCGAGGCCGGCCTGGACGCGCGCACCATCCGGCTGCCGGCGGAGACCACCGAGGGCCAACTGCTGGACGTGGTGCGCGGCCTGAACGCCGACCCGGATGTGGACGGCATCCTGGTGCAACTGCCGCTGCCGCCGCACGTCCACGCGCGCGCCGTGCTCGAGGCGGTGGACCCGGCGAAGGACGTGGACGGCTGCCACCCGGTCAACGTGGGCCGCCTGGCGTAGGGCGCCGCCCTGCTGGCCCCCTGCACCCCGCGCGGCGTGATGCGGCTGCTGGCCCATGCCGGCGCGCCGCTCGCCGGCAGCCGCGCCATCGTGCTTGGGCGCTCGGGCATCGTCGGCCGCCCCGTCGCCAGCCTGTTGCTGGCAGCCAATGCCACGGTGGTGATGGCGCACTCGCACACCTGCAACCTGCAAGACGAGTGCCGCCGCGCCGAAGTGGTGGTGGCCGCCATCGGCCGGCCGGAGATGGTGCGCGGTGACTGGATTGCCCCCGGCGCCGTGGTGATCGACGTGGGGATCAACCGCCTGCCGGACGGACGCCTGGTGGGCGACGTGGCCTACGACGAGTGCCTGGGCCACGCGGCGGCGATCACCCCGGTGCCGGGGGGCGTCGGGCCGCTGACGATCGCCTGCTTGCTGGAAAACACCGTTCTGGCCGCGGGAGAGAGAAGGCAAGCGGTTCTTTTTTGAAAAAAGAACCAAAATAGTTTGTCTACGCTGTCGCGAACTTATCCGGAGAGCGCGCGACAGCGGAGTCAAAAGTTTTTTGGTCCTTTTTTTC
>CAXUIR010000352.1:0-3172 GCA_964251005.1 uncultured Acetobacteraceae bacterium
CAGTCCTTTTTTGAAAAAAGGACCAAAAAACTTTTGACTCCGCTGTCGCGCGCTCACCGGAAAGGACCGCGACAGCGGAGACAAAAGTCTTTTGCTTCTTTTCTTCAGAAAAGAAGGCGCTTGCTTACGCCTTTGGCGCCGCCACCTCCCCCTCATGCTCCGGCTCCAGCGCCGCAGCGATGTCGCCCGGCCGCTTCTGCGGCACGATCAAATCCATCACGCCGATGATCGCCGGCAGCACCACGATGGCGCCCACCATGTTCATGAAGAACATGAACGTCAGCAGCAGCCCCATGTCCGCCTGGAACTGCAACGGCGAGAACGCCCAGGTTGCCACTCCAATCGAGAGCGACAACCCGGTGAAGATCACCGCACTTCCGGTCTCGCGCAGCGTCTGGATGTAGGCCGCGTTCAGCGTGTAACCGTGCCGCATGTAGTAGGACAGGCGGGAGAACTTGTAGATGCCGTAGTCCACGCCGATGCCCACGCCCAGCGCGGTCACCGGCAGGGTGGACAGTTTCAGCCCGATGCCGAGCACGCTCATCGCCGCGTTGGCCAGGATGGAGACGGCGGCCAGCGGCAGCACGATGCACACCGCCGCGCGCACAGAGCGGAACACGCCCAGGCAGATCACGATGATCATGCCGTAGACCAGCCCCAGCATCGGCAGCTGTGCGGCTTCGACCACCTGGTTGGTGGCGCCGATGACGCCGGCGGTGCCGGCCGCCAGCTCCAGCCGCAGCTTGGTCTTTGTCGGCGTGGCGGCGTACGCCTCCACCGTCTTGATAACCCGGTCGATGGTGCCGGCCTTGTGGTCGGTGAGGAAGATGATCAGCGGCATCGCCGAGCAATCCTCGTTGGCCAGGCCCTGCGCCGGTTCGAAGGCGGAGCTGTCGCGGCCGAGGATGCGGCTGTCATGCGGCAGGTAGTTGAACTTCGGGTTGCCCTCGTTGAACACCACGTTCACCTGCCGCATCAGGTGGCCCATGAACAGCGTGCTGCGCACGCCGGGCACGCCCTGAAGGCGGTGGTCCAGATCATCCACCCGCTGCATCGAGTCGTAGTCCAGGCAGGAATTGGCCGGCCCTTCGGCGAACACCTCCAGTACGTCCACGCCGACCGAGTAGTTGCTCTGGAAGAACGCGGCGTCCTGGTTGTTGCGGCTGTCCGGGCGCAGTTCCGGCACGCCCACGTGCAGGTCGCCCACCACCGGCTGGCCCAGCAGCAGCGCGCCGCCGGCCACGCCTGCGGTGATCAGGCAGATGACCACCGCAGAGCGCGGCGCGATCAGGCTGGCGAGCAGGCGCCAGAAGCCCTCGAAGCGCGCCGCACCACGTTGCGCCGCCTCGATGCGCTTCATCGAGACCGAGGCGAAGCTGGCGATCACCGGCAGCACCATCAGGTTGGTCACCGCCAGCACGGCGATGCCGATGGCCGCGGTCAGCGCCAGCTCGCGGATCGCCGGCACCGGGATGGTGGTCACCGTCACGAAGGTCAGCACGGCCAGGCACAGTGCCACCACGCCGGGTTCGAGCAGGTTGTGGAAGCTGCCGCGGGCGGCTTCCAGTGCGGTGCGCCCCTCGCCGACCAGGCGCACGTTGGACAGCGCGATCTGCACGCCGTGGCTGACGCCGATGGCCAGGATGAGGAACGGTATCAGCACGGAGATCGGGTCGATGCCGATGCCCAGCGCGGTGATGATGCCGAGCTGCCACATCACCGCGATCAGCGAGCAGGCCAGCGCCGCGCCGGTCAGGTACAGCGATCGCGAGACGATGTAGAGCAGCACCGCGGCCACGGCCAACGCGACGCCGAAGAACACCACGATCACCTGGGCGCCGCGTTCGATGTCGCCGATCGCCTGGGCGAAACCGAGGATGTGGATCTGGGTGTCGGCGGTGTCGTACTTGGCGCGGATCACCCGGTCGAGCTCGTTGGCGAACTGCGTGTAGTCGAGATGCGCGCCGGTGCGCGGGTCGACGTCGTTGAGGTGTGCGCTCACCACGGCGCTGCCGAAGTTGTTGGCCACCAGCCGCCCGACGATGCCGGACTTGATGATGTTGCGGCGGACGTTGGCGAAACCCTTGGCATCCGGCTGGAAGCCCGACGGGATGACCGGGCCGCCGTTAAAGCCGCCCTCGACTACCTCGGCGAAGCGCGTGTCAGGCGTGTAGAGGCTGCTGACGTGGGTACGGTCCACGCCGGGCAGGAAGAACACGTCGTCGGTCAGGCGGCGCAGCGCGTCGAAATACGCCGGGGTGAAGATGGTGCCGTGCTTGGCCTCCAGCGAGATCAACAGCACGTTGCCGCCGCCGAACTGGCGCTCCACTTTCTTGTAGGTGTCGATGTAGGCGTTGTGCGACGGCAGCAGCTTGTCGAACGCCGCGTCCGGATGCACGCGCACCGCGAAGAAGCCCAGCCCGACCGTGATCAGCGCGAACGCCACCAGGATCTTGCGCCGGTTGGAGAACAGCGCGCGTTCGAGAAACCCGATCATTGCACCGCCTCCGAGGCCTGGGTGGCCGCCGTGGTGGGGTCCAGCACGTGCACGCCGTCACTGCCCACGAGGACCCACTTGCCGCCGGCGACCTCGACCACGCCGGACAGGCTGGCGCCGGTGGCGATCGGCAGGCTGCGGAAGCTGCCGGTCACCGGGTCGAACAGCAGCACCAGGCCGTTGGAGCCCACCAGCGCCATGAACCCGTTGGCCAGCACGGTGCCGCCGAAAATCGAGCGCTGCTCGTTGGTGTCGATACGCCGCCAGGCCGGTGCCGCGCCGGTGGAGACGAACATGCTGCCGCGCAGGCCGAAACTGTACAACCCGCCATCCGCGGTGGTCAGGCAGCCGAACTGCGAGCCGTCATAGGGCACCGGCATGGCGGCCCAGGCGCCGTCGTGGCGGACAAAGGCGTGGCCGGCCTCGCCGGTGACCACCACGTCGGCGCCGTGTGCCACGACGCAGTTGAGGTGGTAGTCCTCGTCCATGCTGGGCAGCTTCACCGCGGTCCAGGTGGCCGCGTCGGTGGTCTCCAGCGCCAGCGCGTAGGCACCGGTGGCCATCAGGTGCGACGGACCCAGCACGGCCACTGAGAACAGCGCCTGGTCGCGGCCATCCGGAGCGCGCTGCAGCGTCCAGTGCTCGCCGGCGTCGGTAGTGCGCAGGATGCTGGTG
>CAXUIR010000353.1:0-3161 GCA_964251005.1 uncultured Acetobacteraceae bacterium
GGGCGGGTTGACGCTGGGCGAGTGGATCCCGGTGAAGGACCAGAAGAAGATGGACCGGTTCATCCACCTGGCCCTGGTGGCGGCGACCGAGGCGGTTGAAGATTCCGGCTGGCTGCCGCAGGACGACGAGGGGCAGGAAGCCACCGGGGTAATGATCGGCTCCGGCATCGGCGGGTTGCAGACGATATTCGAAGGCAGCAAGTTGGTGGTGGAGGGCAAGGTGAAGCGGCTTTCGCCGTTCTTCATTCCAGCCGCGCTGATCAACCTGGCGTCCGGGCATCTCTCTATAAAGTACGGGTTCAAGGGGCCGAACCATTCTGCGGTAACGGCATGTGCGACCGGCGTGCACGCGATCGGCGACGCGATGCGGCTGATCAAGCTGGGCGATGCGGACGTCATGGTGGCTGGGGGCGCCGAGGCGGCGGTGTGCGAACTGGGGATCGGCGGGTTTGCCGCGGCGCGGGCGCTGTCGACCGCGTTCAACGATCAGCCTGTGCGGGCGTCTCGGCCGTGGGACCGGGACAGGGACGGGTTCGTGATGGGCGAGGGCGCCGGCGTGGTGGTGCTGGAGGAGCTCCAGCACGCGCGGGCGCGGGGTGCCAAGGTTTACGGCGAGGTGGTGGGGTATGGGCTGTCCGGGGATGCGCACCACATCACGGCGCCGGCCGACGGGCATGAGGGTGCGTTCCGCGCGATGCGGGCGGCGTTCCGCAATGGCGGGCTGGTGCCGTCTGACGTGCAGTACGTGAACGCGCACGGGACGTCCACGCCGTTGGGCGACGATCTCGAGCTCGAGGCGGTGGAGCAGTTCTTCGGCGACGCGGCGGGGGGGGATCGCGATGTCGTCAACGAAGTCGGCGACCGGGCATTTGCTGGGGGCGGCGGGTGCTGTGGAGTCGATATTCTCGTTGCTGGCGATCCGCGACCGCGTGGTGCCGCCGACCTTGAACCTGGAGGCGCCGAGCCGGGAGAGCGCGGTCGATCGTGTGCCGTTGGCCGCGCAGGACCGGGTGGTAGATTGCGTGCTGTCGAACAGTTTCGGGTTCGGCGGAACAAATGCGAGCATCATCTTTCGCAGGGCCTGACGGGAGCAGAGCCTGCTTTTTCGAAGAGCAGGGCGGACTCAGGTTCCGAAGCGAACATCCCGACCGAGATGAGGCTCCCTTCGACACGCGGCCATCGTTCGGCCGTTTGACCTGTTTAAGGCCAAGCGCCTACGGCGGTCGCGCCGCGAGCGAGCAGGCCGAACGAACGGCTGACATCAAAGAAAGCTAGACGATGCAGCCGCTTCGCGACAATCTTTCTAACGCTGAAGGTGTTCGCTCTGAAACTTGAGTGCGCCGAGGACGAAATTCTTTGTTCGGCTGTGGCGGTGTCTCCCGCAGCGCGCGTTTTAAGGAACAAAAGTTTTTGGTTCTTTTTTTCAAAAAAGAACTGCTTGCTTACTTTGACCTAGGACTGTCCGCCTAGCGATGCGCAGGTGGTTGCTGAGCGGGTCCGTGCTGGCCGCGTTCGGGGCTGGGTTGGGTTACCTGGCATTGCTAGCGTATCGGCAACCCGGGCCGTTGGTCGTGGCGGCTGACGTGGTTGTGCCGCGCGGGCCGTTCGCGGCGGTGGCAGAGGTGCTGCGCGGCAAGGGCGTGGTGGGTAGCGCTCAGGTGCTGCGCGGCTACGAGGCGGCGACGTTGTGGCAGGGGCCGGTGCGAGCGGCCGAGTTTTCGTTTCCGGCGCATGCGAGCGTCGAGACGGTGCTGGCGATATTGCGGCAGGGGCGCCCTGTGCAGCACCTGGTGACTGTGGCGGAGGGGCTGACCTCGGCGCGGGTGGCTGTGCTGCTGGCGGGTGGGGTTGGTGTGCAAGGGCCTGTGGAGGTTCCGCCGGAGGGTGGGTTTCTGCCGGAGACCTACGCGTATGAGCTCGGGTCGAGCGGGGCGGCGATCGTGCAACGTGGCGAGGCGGCGATGGCGCGGGTGCTGGCGCGTGCCTGGGCCGGACGGGACGCGGGATCGCCGTTGCGGTCGAGCAGGGAGCTGCTGATCCTGGCGAGCATGGGGGAGCGCGAGACGCGGCTGGCGACGGAACGCAAGCTGGTGGCGGCAGTGTTCCTCAACAGGCTGAGGTCGGGGATGCGGCTGCAATCGGATCCGACGGCGATCTACCCGGCGAGCGGCGGGGCGGGCGAGCTTGCCTATGGTTTGCAGCGGGCCGAGTTGGCGAGGGAGTCGCCTTACAACACGTACGTGGTGGGCGGGCTACCGGCCGGCGCGATCTGCGATCCGGGAGAGGCCTCTATCGAGGCGGCGGCACACCCGGCGCGGACGGACGCGCTGTACTTCGTGGCGGACGGCTCGGGGGGGCACGTGTTTGCGCGGGCGTTGGGGGAGCACGAGCGGAACGTAACGCGGTATCGGGCGCTGGCGCGGTAACGGATTGTCAGAGGCGGCGATCTTGGCGATTTGAAAGAAAGCAAGGCCTTCTTTTCTGAAGGAAAGAAGCAAAAGACTTTGTTCTGCTGTCGCGGAGTCTCCTTCAGCGCTCGCCCAAGGTGACAAAAGTTTTTTGGTTCTTTTTTTCAAAAAAGAACTGCTTGCTTTTTCTCGGTGGCATCGCGGGCGGTCCAACAAAAAAGCCAGTCCGTGGGGACTGGCTTTTCCGGAGTCAGGTTTGGGTGAAGGCTACGCTCAGATGATGTGGCCCTGCTGGATGCTGGAGATGCCGATAAACTCGACGCTGGAGTTGTCGGCGAAGGTGACGGTTAGCGTCGGCGTGCCGTTGAGTGAACCGACCGTCATGCTGGCCTGCGACGGGTCGTTGACGTTGACGCCGACGAAGTTCACGAAGTCGTTGCCAGAAGCGAAGTCGTAGATGGTAGCGTGCGTGTTGGGGCCGAGGTTGGTTGCCACGTCGAAGATGTTGGTGCCGGTGCCACCGACATAGACTTCGTTGCCGGCGCCGGTTTGGAAGTAGTTGTTGCCGTTGCCGCCGACGATGGTGTCCTTGACCGCAGCCGACGAGGAGCTGTCCTGGCTGGCGAAGAAGTCCATGCCGCCGATAGCGTTGGCGCCGTTCAGGGTCTCGTTGCCAACGCCTGCGCTGACCAGGATGGCCGAGGCAGAGGAGTCGCTGGAGAAGGTGATGCTGTCGCCGGCAGTGGCGTAGAT
>CAXUIR010000354.1:0-246 GCA_964251005.1 uncultured Acetobacteraceae bacterium
CTCACGCTCCGCTCGGCCCCGTGTCCGACCCGGTCGGGCTCGCCGCCGCGCTGCTGCGCCTGATCGCCTGCCCCGACCTCTGCTCTCGCGCCTGGGTGTGGGACCAGTATGACAGCACCGTCGGCGGCCAGACCGCGCGCCGCCCCGGCGCCGCCGACGCCGCCATCGTCCGCCTCGAAGGCTCATGCCGAGCCCTCGCCCTCACCACGGATTGCACCCCTCGCTACTGCCTGGCCGACCCGGAGG
>CAXUIR010000354.1:315-3158 GCA_964251005.1 uncultured Acetobacteraceae bacterium
CCACCCCGCTCGCCATCACCGACAACCTCAACTTCGGCAACCCGGAAAAGCCGCGCATCATGGGCCAGATCGTCGCCGCCCTGCGCGGCATCGCGGCCGCCTGCCGCGCGCTGGACTTCCCCGTCGTCAGCGGCAACGTCAGCCTCTACAACGAGACGGAAGGCCGCCCGATCCTGCCCACCCCGGCCATCGGCGCCCTGGGCGTGCTGGACGACGCCGCGCATGCCATGGGCCTGGCGCTGACCGACGGCGACGCGCTGGTGCTCGTCGGCCACACCGCCGGCCACCTGGGCCAGTCGCTGTGGCTGCGCGAAGTGGCCGGCCGGGAAGAAGGCGCCCCGCCCCCGGTGGACCTCGCCGCCGAGCGCCGCGTCGGCGATTTCGTCCGCAGCGCCATCCTGGGCGGCGGGGTTACCGCCTGCCACGACCTCTCCGACGGCGGCCTGCTCGTGGCGATAGCCGAGATGGTCCTGGCCGGCCCGGTAGGTGCCGCCCTGTCGCCAACCTCCGCCAGTTCTGCGGCGACTAGCAGCCAGCCGGCGCCTGCCGGTCTTCTACCGACCGGCCGCGTTGCATCGCCTGCCAACCCGCCCGCGCCAGCCAACCTCGAGTCGCCTGTCAGCCCGCCCGAGCCCGCCAGCGTTCCGGCGTCTGGCAGCCTGCCCGCGCCTGCCAACCTTGCGTCGCCTGCCAACCTACCGACGCCTGCCAGCCTGCTCGCGCACGCCGACATCCCGCCGCACGCCTTCTGGTTCGGCGAGGACCAGGCGCGCTACGTGCTGGCCACGCCCAACCCGGCCGCCCTGCTGCGCACGGCAAGCGAAGCGGGCATCGAGGCGCGGGCGGTCGGCCGCGCCGATGCCACCGGTTTGACACTGCCCGACGGCGTGACCATATCGCGCGACGTGCTGCACGAGGCACACCACCGCTTCTTCCGCACCTGGATGAGGGACTGAAGGACCAGCCATGGCGATGTCGGCCACCGAGATCGAAGACCTGATCCGCGCAGCCCTACCCGACGCCGACGTGCTGGTCGAAGACCTGGCCGGCGACGGCGACCACTACGCCGCCCGCATCGTCAGCGAAAGCTTCCGCGGCCGCAGCCGAATCCAGCAGCACCAGATGGTGTTCACCGCCCTCGGCGGCCGCATGGGCGGCGTGCTCCACGCGCTCGCCCTCCAGACATCCGTGCCGACACAGGAGACCAGCCCATGAGCGACACCGCCACCACCGCCCGCATCGAACGCGAAATCGCCGAGAATCCGGTCATGCTCTACATGAAGGGCACCGCGATGTTCCCGCAATGCGGCTTCTCCGCCCGCGTGGTGCAGATCCTCAGCCACCTCGGCGTGAAGTTCGCCACCGCCAACGTGCTGGAAGACGCCGAACTGCGCGACGGCATCAAGCAGTTTTCCAACTGGCCGACCGTGCCGCAGCTCTACGTCAAGGGCGAGTTCGTCGGCGGGTGCGACATCGTCACCGAAATGTTCCAGGCTGGCGAGCTCGAGGGGTTGTTGCAGGAGAAGGGTATTCAGCACACCGCGCAGGCCTGAGCAGGAAGCAAGCAAGGCCTTCTTTTTCAACAAAAAGAAGCAAAAAGCTTTTGCTGCGGCTGTCGCGGACGGCTGAAGCGACACGCCTCACCACGACACAACCGACGGGAGCAAAAGTTTTTTGGTTCTTTTCTTTAAAAAAGAACCGCTTGCCTCGCCTTGCCTGATGTAAGCAATCGACACATGACTTTCGCGCCGAAATCTCCGCCGCGCGGCAGCTATCACCACGGCAATCTGCGCGAGGCGATGATCCAGGCTGCGCTGGACATGATCGCCACCAGCGGCCCCAACGGCTTTACCCTCGCCGAAGTGGCGCGCGCCGTCGGCGTCAGTGGCGCCGCCCCCTACCGTCATTTCCGCGACCGCAACGCGCTGGTGGCCGAGATCGCCAAACAGGGTTTCGAGAAGTTTGCCGAGGAGCTCTACGTCGCCTGGGACGACGGCCGGCCGAACCCGGTTGCCGCCATTGAGGCCTACGCGCGGGCCTATCTCGGTTTCGCCCGGCGCGAGCCCGCCTTCTACGCCGCCATGTTCGAGCCCGGGTTTCCGCTGGACGACGACCCGACCCTGCTCACCGCCTCCGAACGCGCGTTCGGCGTGCTGCGCCTGGCGGCCGACGCGGCCACGCGCGGCATGAAGCAGCAGGGCCGCCCTCCGGCGCTGATGGTGGCGCTGCACGTCTGGTCGCTGTGCCACGGCGTGGCCTCGCTGTTCATCGAGGGGCCGAGCGGCGCGCGCCGCAAGCTGCCGATGGCGCCGGAGGACCTGCTCGAGGCCGGGTTGCTCATCTACGTGCAGGCACTGAAAGGCTAGGCAAGCGGTTCTTTTTTGAAAAAAAGAACCAAAAAACTTTTGCGCCGCTAGCGCGCGCTCACCGGCGAGCGCGCGATAGCGGAGCAAAAGCTTTTTGCTTCTTTTTCTCGAAAAAGAAGGCCTTGCTTACTTCCTTGGTAGTCCTTCCCCGAAATCATTGCTACCACAGGTTATGCTGCGTGCCCTCGCCCCCTGCGTCGTGCTGCTCGCCGCCTGCGTGCCCACCGCTCACGGACTGCAACCTGCGCCATCTACGCCGGCGGCATCGGCCTCCGCCTACCTGGTCCAGGTCGGCGACGTGCTCGGCGTGCGCCTCTACACCGCGCCCGAGCTGAACGAGGACGTGACAGTGCGGCCGGACGGGCGGGTGACCACCACGCTGGCGCAATCCGTGAAAGCCGCCGGCCGCACGCCAGACGAGATCGCCGCCGCGCTGCAGCAAACCTACGCGTCCGAGCTGAAGAACCCGCAACTGAC
>CAXUIR010000355.1:0-3154 GCA_964251005.1 uncultured Acetobacteraceae bacterium
GTGGACCCGCAGCCCGAAGCCAGCCTCGCCGACCCGGCAGACGACGGGCGCGAAATAGCGTTGACAGACCGCTCAATCGCCATGCTGCGCGAGGTGGGCGCCTGGGACGCCATCCCGGAGAGCGAGGTCGCGCCGCTGCGGCGCATGCAGGTGCTCAACGGCCCGTCGGACTACGCTATGCAGTTCGGCGCCACCCGCAACGAGGCGGGTCTGCTCGCCCGCTTCGCCCCTAACCACTGGCTGCGGCGCACGCTGCATCGGGTGGTGCAGGCGCAGCCGGGCGCCGCCATCCTGCCGGGGCGTTCCGTCGGCACGCTGCGCACCAGCCGCGAGGCCGCCCACGCCACCCTGTCCGACGGCCAAAGCCTGCGCGCGCGCCTGGTGGTGGCGGCCGACACACGGCGCTCCCGCCTGCGCACCTCCCAGGGCATCCACGCCACCCTGCACGACTACCAGCAGCACATGCTGGTCTGCCCGATGGCGCACCCCGAGCCGCACCATGAAACCGCCACCGCCTGGTTCGAATACGGGCGCACGCTGGTCACCCTGCCACTCAACGGTGGCCGCTCGTCCGCGGTGATGACGCTCAGCCCGGCGGACTCGGCCGGCCTGCTCGCGCTCGACGACGCGGCGTTCGGCCAGGAACTCACCCGCCGCTACCGCAATCGCCTGGGCCCGATGCGGCCGGCCGGCGCACGCCACGCCGTGCCGGTGGTCACCGCCTACGCGCACCGCTTCGTCGGCCACCGCTTCGCGCTGCTGGGCGACGCCGCCGTCGGTATGCACCCCACTACCGCGCACGGGCTGAACTTCGGGCTGCTGGGACAGCACGCCCTGGCCGGCGAGGTGCGCCGCAGCGCGGCGGCCGGACTCGATCCGGCCGACCCGGCTGGATTGCAACGTTACGCGGCCACACATCGCGGCGAAACGCGGCTGTTCTTCACCGCGTCCGAGGCGCTGATGCGGCTCTACGCGGCGGGGGATAGCCTGCCGGCTCGGCTGCTGCGGAACGGGGCGTTGCGCGTGGGCAACCTGGCGCCGTTCCGGCAGGTGCTGGAGGCTCGGATGCAGGATCCGGAGGTAAGGAAAGCAAGCCTTCTTTTTTGAAAAAAAGAAGCAAAAAACTTTTGCTCTCTTGGGTATACGCGGCGGAGACTCTGGACAGTGCTTACGGGCACGCATGGTCTGGACAGAGATGTCGCTTTTGCCGCTCGGTCGGAAGCAGATGCGTCGACCGGTTTAGCGGCCACGCGCCGTTCGGCAGTGCCTCCTAGCCCGACGCCGTCGGTACCTGTTTCCAAAAAGAACTGCTTGCCTTTGTTGGTGCAGGCGTATGTTAAATTGCCACAGCCCTAGGAGTCCCGATGGCCGCACACGCGCCGGCAGCCCGTTACACACGCATCGCCATGCTGTTCCACTGGCTCGTGGCCTTCGGCATCGCTACGAACTTCGTCATCGTCTGGGTGATCGACAGCCTGCCGACCTCCGCCGAGCGGCCGATGGTCGACCTGCACAAATCGATCGGCCTGACAGTGCTGGGCCTGGCGATCATGCGTCTGCTATGGCGCTACGCCAACCCGCCGCCGGCGATGCCGCGCTACTACGCCACCTGGGAGCGCCGGCTCGCACACGGCGTGCACTACGTGCTGTACGCACTGATCTTCCTGCTGCCGATCACCGGCTGGATCCACGACAGCGCCTGGAAGAACGCCGCCACCAACCCGCTGAACCTCTACTGGGTAATACCCTGGTTCCGCATCGGCTTCATCCAGTCGCAGGACCCGGCGGCCAAGCAGCACATTCACGACCTGTTCTTCCAGATACACGGCGCGCTGGGGACCGCGTTGCTCGCCTTTTTCGCGTTGCACGTGCTGGGCGCCCTGAAACACCAATGGCTGGACCGCGAACCCGAACTGCAGCGTATGCTGCCGGAAAACATGATGCCGGAACGCCCAGACGGGCTGGACGCCATCGTCAGAAGCTAGCCGCTCCCCCACCGCCACTGTAGCGACGAGAGTCTTGGTGGCCAGCGGAGATCCGATACGCAGCGAACACCCGGCTTCAGCCATCCCGCCACGCCAAGCCCCGCTGCTCCACCGAGCTTTCTTCGATGTCGGCGTCGCGTTCGCTCGGCTGGCTTGCTCAAGCTTGCGTGAGCCACGGCCGGAGACGGTTCGACATTGAACAGCTCACGAGCGAACTACCACTTCGGCCCGAAGGCAGCCGGCGTCGTATTACCAACAGGCCTTGAGATTGACCGTTGCGCAGTAAGCAAGGCCTTCTTTTTTGAAAAAAAGAAGCAAAAACTTTTATCTCCGCTGTTGCGGACTCATCCGGAGAGCGCGCGACAGCGGAGTCAAAAGTTTTTTGGTCCTTTTTTTCAAAAAAGGACTGCTTGTTTTTCAAAAAAGGACTGCTTGCTTCCTGTGAGAAAGCATCAAGGCCGGCTGGTATAACACCACCGCTCGCCAGCGTTGACCTGTAAACCGACCGTCTCAGGTTTCGAGCGGTGAAGGGCGAAGCAAGCGGTTCTTTTTTGAAAAAAAGAACCAAAAAACTTTTGTTCTCTTGGGTGCACGCTGAAGGAAAACTCCGCGACAGCCGGGCCAAAATTTTTTGCTGCTTTTTTTCAAAGAAGCAGGCCTTGCTTTCTTGTCTTCAATGCGCCGCGTCGTTCGTCAGGCACGTCTTTTCAGCCTCCACGTAGCTGGCCTGCAGTCTTTGTATCACCGGACTGGACGAGCGGTCCGCGGCGAACGTGCTCAGCATCGCGCCGCGCACGTCGCCCACTGTCAGCGTGGCCACCGCGTGGTCCGAGGCGCAGCTGCAGACGGCGGATATGCGCGCGGACACTTCCGGGGTGACGTCGGTCTTCAGCGTCGCGGTCGCGCTGCTGCGGCAGGACGTCTCGCTGGAGCTGCGGAAGCTGCTGAGGAACCCGACGATAGTGGAGTCCGTCGAGTCCTTCGCCAGGGCGTCGTCACCGGGCTCGGGCGTAAGGGCGGCCGGCGCGGTGCCCGGGGCCGGCGCCGGCGACCGGCGGAACATCCCGCGCGGCCCCGGCCGAACGTTTCCGGCTTGCCCGGTGTCCTACGATGGGGCAATCACCCCCGGCGGGCGGCCTGGTCCGCGCGCCGGGATCTTCGAGGTGGGC
>CAXUIR010000356.1:0-3139 GCA_964251005.1 uncultured Acetobacteraceae bacterium
GCGGACGAGGCAGCGCTGGAAGCGGCGCTCCGTGCCGCCATCGCCCGCAAGCCGGATGCCGAGCGGCTGGGGCGGATGGCCAAGCGGCCGCTCGACATACCCTGGGCCGGCTGGCGCCGGGTGATCGCGCGCACCGCCCGCGAGGTGATCACCGACCGCATCTCGCTGTGCGCCGCCGGCTGTGCCTTCTACGCCACGCTGGCGTTGTTCCCGGCGATCTCCATGCTGGTCTCGATCTACGGCCTGGCGTTCGACCCGGCGACGGTGGGCCCGCAGATGGCCGTGCTGCGCGACCTGCTGCCGCCCAGCGCCTACCAGCTGATCGCCGACCGGGTGCAGCTGCTGGTCAGCAAGCCGGCCGGCACGCTCACCTTCAGCCTGATGGTCAGCATCGCAATCGCACTGTGGTCGTCGGCCACCGGCACGAAGTCCATCCTGGGCGCGCTGAACCTCGCCTACGAGGAGCGCGAGCAGCGCAGCTTCGTCCGCTTCCAGCTGACCGCGCTGGGCATGACGCTGGGCGCCATCCTGGCCGCGGTGATCGGGCTGGCCAGCCTGGTGCTGCTGCCAGTGCTGGTCGGCTTCTTCGGCATTTCGGCCTACGGCGCGCTGATCGCCCGGGTGGTGAGCTTGTTCGCGCTGGTGGTGTTCGTGCTGCTCGCACTCTCGCTGCTGTATCGCTTCGGGCCGTCGCGCAGGGCGGCCTCCTGGCAGTGGGTGACGCCGGGCTCGGCAGTGGCGACCGTGCTTTGGCTGCTCGTCTCGGCGCTGTTCAGCTACTACGTGCAGCATTTGGCCAGCTACGACGCGACGTACGGGCCGCTGGGCGCTGTGGTGGGCGTGATGATGTGGTTCTACGTCAGCGCGCTGGCGGTGCTGGTGGGCGCCGAGCTGAACGCCGAACTGGAGCTGCAGACGGTGCGCGACAGCACCGCCGGCGCGGAGAAGCCTATCGGCGCGCGCGGTGCGTACGTTGCAGACCACGTCGCCCGGTAAGAGCGTGAACGGAATGCACGCCGGCCGACCGGACCGCTATCGGCGCCTCGGCCAGTTCTTCGGCCTCCTCCGGGCTAGCCTGGGCCAGCGTCACGTCGGCCACGCCCCGGCTGACGATGCCCAACCGGTTGGCGGCCGCACGTGAGAGGTCGATGCAGCGCACGCCGTGCGGCGGCTCGCGGTCGTTCACCCGCACGATGATGGACCGGCCCGAGTGCTGCAGCGTGACCCGCACGTAGGAGCCGAGCGGCAGGCTCGAATGGGCCGCAGTCATCTGGTTGCCGTCGAACACTTCGCCGCTGGTGGTGCGCATGCCCTCGTGGCGAGGGCCGTACCAGCTGGCCTCTCCGCTCTCGCTCCAGGACACCGCGGCAGTGGCATCGCTTGCGCCGGACTGCTCCGCCAGTGCCGAACCGGCACCGATGATAGGCGCCACCAGCAGAACGGCGGACATCAGGTGCAAGGCGGCTGGACGCATAAATACTCCTGACCAAGCGGGTTCCCGAATCATGTTCAGAACGCGCATCTGTGATGTTCTTCGCCCATTGAGACTACACGGCTTCCGTTAGGCAAGCAGAAAATCATACGGACGCTGACAAACGTGTATTTGCAACCGTGACGCGAAGACACCTGGGCAGTCAAAGCGGCGTACATTCTCGGCGTGATGACACGTCATGTAGGCAACGATATTTTTATGCTTTCTATACCGTCCGGAATACCATGTTCATCTGCGGCAGCTCCGCCACAACACTGTGGCCGATGAGAGCCGGGCGGGTTTCGTTCTACCCTCTGCTGCAGCGCATGAAGCCTGTGGAAAACTCGCCAGCCCATCACACTGAAACGTGATTTTACCGAGCGGCGCGGGCGTTTTTGCAGCAGACGGACGTGGCTGGCAGCCAGCGGGGTTCAGACGGCGGCCGGGTTGGCGGCAGCCTGGGCAGAGCTGTGGCGCAGCTGCAACAGAAGTAGCAGTGCCGGCAGGCTGGCCAGGATGGTGACCGCGTAAAAAACTCGGAAACCAAGCGCCTCCGCCACGTAGCCGGCGGTCGCGCCCAGGGTGTGGAACGCCAGCGCCGCCAGCGAGGAGAGCAGCGCATACTGGGTGGCCGTGTAGGCGGCCGAGCACAGGGCCGACACGTAGGTGAGGAACGCCGTGTCCGCCGCCGCACCCGCCAGGTTCTCCAGCAGGATCTTCGCCGTCAGCGCCGATTCGGCGGGTCCGGTGGACAGCAGCATCAAATACAGGCCGAGCGAGGCGGCCTGCGCCAGGCCGGCCAGCAGTAGCGCCCGCCTTGTGCCGAGCCGCAGCACCAGCCAGGCACCCACCACCGCGCCGGCCAGCGTGCCCGCCCAGCCGTAGAGGTTGGCCGCGCCGATCTGCGCCGGCGTGTAGCCCGCGCCGTAGCGGTAGAACGCGGCCGCCGTGCCGTCGGCGAACACCTTGCCCAGGCGGAACAGGATGACAAAGGCGAGCACGCCGGCCGCACCGGGGCGGACGAGGAAGTCGCGCAGCGGCGCGAGAAAGGCCGACTCCACCCCGGCACGCCACCCGGGCAGCCGGGCAACTGCTAGCGCAACGTTGGGGCTGGGTGCGGCGGCGGTGACGAGCAGACCGGCCGCCAGCAGGCCGGCCATCACCAGCAGTGCGCCGTGCCAGCCCAGCCCGCGCGCCAGGAACGGCACGCCGGAAGTGGCAGTCAGCATGGCGCCCCGGTAGCCCCAGACGTAAGTGGCCAGCGCGCTGCCTTGCAGGGGCTCGGGGAAGGTTTCAATGCGCCAGGCGTCGATCAGGATGTCCTGGCTGGCGGAGAGGAACGCGAGTGCGAGGCCGGCGAGCACGGTGGCGGCCGGGTTGCCGCCGGGGTCGCTCAGCGCCAGGGCGGCCGCGGCACAGGCGAGCAGCGGCTGCACCACCAGCAGCCAGCCGCGGCGGCGGCCCAAATGCCCCAGCCGGCCGGGCGGCGGACGGTCGAACCAGCCGGACCAGACGAACTTCAGCGTGTAGGGCAGGCCGAGGGCGGAGGTCATGCCGATGGCGTGAACCGAGATGCCGTAGGTGGTGAACCACAGCTGCAGGGTGAAGGCGGTGAGCGAGAGGGGCAGGCCGCTGAGGAAGCCGTAGGCGCCCATCAGCCAGAGAAGA
>CAXUIR010000357.1:0-3139 GCA_964251005.1 uncultured Acetobacteraceae bacterium
GCAGGGACAAAAGTTTTTTGCTGCTTTTTTTCAAAAAAGCAGGCCTTGCTTTCTTACTTAAGGCTTCGCGGCGCCTTAAACGGCAGCATCGCCTGCACCCACGGCTGCACGAACCTGTCCAGCGACACGCTCTCGTGCACCGCGGTCACGTCCTCGCCCAACACGCGCGAGGCGATCACCGAGCGCGTGTAGAACGGCGCGTCCTCCAGCACCTGCACCACGCGCGGCGCGCTGCCTGCGTCGGCCAGCGTGCTGCGCGGGACACCCCAGAAACCCGGCTTCATCGCCGCCAGCTTCGGCGCCTCGATGTCGCGCGCGGTGCCGTCTGCGTCGTAGCGCAGCGTGGTACAGAACTGCGCGCCGTCGCGGCGGGTGCCGTGGTACAGCACTGCCATGCCGTCCCGCAGCGGTGCGCGGCACCAATCCCAGGAGACGAAGCCGTCTTCCAACGGTTCGTCACCGGCGTTGGTGTCGAAATACGCGGTGCCCTGCCAGCGCAGGTCCGGTTTGCTCAGCGAGACCTCCACTCGCGCACCGGGCGCGATCGGCGACCAGCGGTGGCGGCCCACGCCGTCCAGCGCCACTTCGTGCGTGGCCAGGCCCGCGGGGTGCAGCTTGATGGTGCCGCGCAGCCGGCTCGGCAAAGGTGCCGTCGTCTCCTCGATGTCTGCGGTGAGCGTGGTGCCGTCCCAGCGCAGCGACGACGCGCCGATCTGCAGGTTGTCCGCATCGCGGGAGAGCGCTCCGCGGCCGCGTTCGGTCATCGCCCAGCGTTTGCCGCCGCGCCCATACAGCGCCACGTTCATGGTCACGTGGTTCTCCGGGTCGCCGCCGCCACGCCGGCGCGCGAGGCGGTACCAGGGCGAGAACACGCTGCCGATAAAGGCGATCAGCGTCAGGCCGTGTTGGCCATCGTCGCTGAGCGCGTCGATGTACCACCAGGCGTAGCCGCGCGGGACCACCGCCTTGTCGAACGCCCATCCTCGAGCAGGGCCGCCGCCGCCAGCCGGCCGGAGAGTGCCGCCATCGGCACGCCCGCCCCCGGGTGCGTGCTGCCCCCCGCCAAATACAGGCCGGGGATATTGGTGCGGCTGCCCGGGCGCTGGAACGTCGCCATCGGGCCGTGCACCGCCTGGCCGTACAGCGCTCCCCCCGTCGCCGGGAACAGCGCGTTGAAGTGTTGCGGCGCCGTCGTCACGCTGGCCGCCGAGCTCCGCTCCACCTGCAGGCCGCAGCGCGCCATGTGGTCGAAGGCCTGTTGCGCGCATCGGTCGATCTCCGTGTCGGTGAGTGGGGTGGCGTCGCCGTCCGGCGGTGCGTTGACCAGGCAGAGCAGGCGTTCGGGCCCGTCGGGTGCGGGGTCGTCGTCGGTGCGGTCCTGCGCGCAGATGTAGATGGTGGGCGTTTGCGGCAGGCGGCGGTGGGTGAAGACGTCGGTGAACTCTGCGGCGTAGTCCGGCTGGAAGAACACGTTGTGGCGGGTGAGCGGGAAACCGTGCGTGCGCGCGCGCATCGCCCAGGTGAGTGCGGAGAGCGAGCGCCGCTCCGGCCGCACCGCGGGTGTTGCGCGCGCGCCCGCGGCGCCGAAACACGAGGCCAGTGCGGCAGGAGCCGCGTGCACCACCACGGCGTCCGCGCCGACGCGCTCGCCGTTCCGCAGCACCACGCCGCTTGCACGGCCTGACTGCGTCTCGATTCGCGCCACGTCGGCGTCGGTGCGGATGGTGACGCCCAGCGAGGCCGCGAGTGCGGCCAGCGCGCGGGCCAGCGCGTGCATGCCGCCGTCCACCAGCCACACGCCGTCCTGCTCCACGTGCGCCACCAACATCAGCGTCGCCGGCGACAAATAGGGCGAGGATCCGCAATAGGTAGCGTAGCGGCCGAACAGCTGGCGCAGGCGCGGGTCTGAAAAATGCGTGGCCAGAGCACGGCCGAACGTGTCGAACGGGCTGATCTGCAGCATCGGGCCGATACCGGCCGCACGCACCAGGGAGACCGGGTTGGGCAGCTTCGAGCGCAGGAACGGGCCTTCCAGCGTGCGGTAGATACGCTGTGCGCGCGCTGCGAAGTCGCGAAAGCCGCGCGCCTCCGCGGGGCCAGCGAACGCGCCGATCGCGTCGGCCGTCTGGTCCAGGCCAGCGTATAGGTCGAGGCGCGTGCCCTCGTCCCACGCGTGCCTTGCAAGGATGTGCGCCGGCCGCAACGTGACGTGGTCGGCGAACTGCGCGCCGGCATCGACAAACAACCGCTCGAACACCCAGCGCATGGTAAACACGGTTGGTCCCGCATCGATCAGCGCGCCGCCCGCCTGCACCTGGCGCAGCTTGCCGCCTGGCGTGGCCTGCCGTTCCAGCAGCGTCACGCGGCATCCGGCCACGGCGAGGTCGATGGCGGCCGTCAATCCGCCAACGCCAGCGCCGACCACCGCAACTTGGCGCTGCGCCATACCATGACGATCCTTGTTGACACGACTGTCAATAGAAGCTGACAGTCCGACTGACAAGACGGATTGACAGCAGGAGGGTGCGCATGGAGCCGATGGCGCGGATCGAACGGGCGCTCAACGCTGCCGTCTCGCAGGCCGAAGCACCGGGCTGTCCGCCCGGCCTGGCCGCCGCCATGCGCGATAGCGTGTTCCCGCGCGGCGCCCGCATCCGCCCGCGGCTGTGCCTGGCAGTCGCCGCCGCCTGTGGTGAGGACGCGCCGGCACTGACCGACGCCGCGGCGGCCGCGGTCGAACTGCTGCATTGCGCCTCACTGGTGCATGACGACATGCCCTGCTTCGACGATTCCGACACCCGCCGCGGCCGCCCCACCGTTCACCGCGCGCACGGCGAGATGCTGGCCTTGCTGGCCGGCGACGCGCTGATCGTGCTCGCCTTCCAAATCATGGCCGAGGCCGCCGTGCTGCAGCCCGCCCGCCTGGTGCGGCTGGTGAGCGCCATCGGCCGCGGCGTTGGCGTGCCGCGCGGCATCGTCGCCGGCCAGGCCTGGGAGTGCGAGCAGACCGCCGACCTGGCGCTGTATCAGCGCGAGAAAACCGGCGCGCTGTTCGCCGCCGCCACCCTGGCCGGCGCCGGCCGGAAGCCTGGCGCGCGCTGGGCCTGCGCCTGGGCGAAGCCTACCAGGTGGCCGACGC
>CAXUIR010000358.1:0-3132 GCA_964251005.1 uncultured Acetobacteraceae bacterium
GTGATCCGCGCGATCGACGGGCCGCTGGCGATGACGCCCTGTGCCAGTGCCACCGCGTTCCGCGCCTGCGACGATTGCGAGGCGGTTGAGACCTGCCGGTTGCGCCACCTGATGCGGCGGGCGAGGGATGCCGTGGCGGGCGTGCTGGAGCAGTGCTCCCTCGCGGATCTGTGCCGGGAGGGGTCGGCGGCGGAGCTGCTGGGGTAGGAAGCAAGCGCTTCTTTTCGAGAAAAAGAAGCAAAAAGCTTTTGCGAGCGCTGGCGCGGACGGCTGGAACGACACGTCTCATCCTGGTACACCCGACGGAGACAAAAGTTTTTTGGTTCTTTTTTTCAAAAAAGAACCGCTTGCCTAGCCGCACTCGAAACCGCCTGTTGATCGGGACCATCCACCTGGTTTTATATTCGCCCGAGGCAGACACGAGCCGGAAGTGAAACACGATCCCAGGCACCTTCAGCTTGTGATGCAAGCGGCGTCGCCAGACCTGGAGATCTCGTATCGTCACATGTTCGGCGGCATCATGGGGTATGCCGAAGGCAAGGCGTTTGCGTCGTTGTCCAACATGGGATTGGCTTTGAAACTCTTCGGCCAGGAGCATGCCGACCTGCTCGGTTGCGCTGGCGCCGCTGCCTTGCGCTACGAGCCGGACAAACCTGCCAGCAAGTCTTACGTATTGGTGCCGGCCGCCATGCTGTCGGATACCGACGCGTTGCGACGTTGGATCGCACGAAGCGCGGCAGGATTGGCAAAGGCGCCGCAACGTCGAAAAACAACGTCAAGGAGCTAGGCCGTGGCCCGTATCTGCTTCGTGGAACTGCCAGCGCGAGACCTGGCTGCGGCGGCATCGTTCTATAAATCGGTATTCGGCTGGGAGCTGACCGAGTTCGGTCCGACCTACGCGTGCACCATGACGGGCGACGTCGATGTCGGCCTGCAGGGCGACATGACAGAGGCGACACGCGCGCCGCTGGCTGTCGTTGCCGTCGACAACCTCGAGGCGGCTCAGGCGGCTGTGGAAAAGGCCGGCGGCGTCATCACCCAAGCGATCTTCCCGTTCCCGGGCGGTCGACGCTTCCACTTTACCGATCCGAACGGCCAGGAGTTGGCGGTCCTCAAGGCGGATTAACGCAGCCGCGGATAGCTGAAACGATATGCTTTGTATGGCGCCGGAGATAAGAGGTTTTTCGAAAAAGCACCGCTCATACCAGCGTTTCTAGTGTGACGTGTTTGAGGCAAGCCAAGCGGTTCTTTTTTGAAAAAAAGAACCAAAAAACTTTTGTCTCCTTGGGTGCGCGCTGTAGGACCGTCGTGACAGCAGGACCAAAAGTCTCTTGCTGCTTTTGTAAAGGACAGGCGTCGCTTTCTTCGAAGTTAAAACTCAGCGTCGCTGGTATCATGCCAGGGCGCTTGAGGCTGACACATCAGAAGCAAGTAGTCCTTATTTATAAGAAAGCACCAAAACTTCTATTCCCACGTTTGCATCAAGGAAGAGGACACTGATGCAAGCAATACATGCTGGCAGACCCTGGCCTGGCCGTGGTGCAGGCTTAGGATCAAAAATTTTTTGCTTCTTTCTTTTCAAAAAAGAAGGCCTTCCTTGCGTGTTAATGTCAGCCTCAACGCGGGCTGGTGTTACCTGCTTCCTAGCTCTCCAACTCGGAATCCCAGTACAGGTAATCCCGCCAGCTCGCATGCAGGTAGTTCGGCGGAAACGCCCGGCCGTTGTCCTGCAGCTCCCACGTGGAGGGCTGGCATGGCTTCTGCCGCGGGTGCATGTGGCACTCGCGCGGCAGCTTGTTGCCCTTGCGCAGGTTGCAGCACGCGCAGGCGGTGACGACGTTCTCCCACGTGGTGCGGCCGCCGCGGCTGCGCGGGATGACGTGGTCGAAAGTCAGGTCGTGGGTGGGAAAGCGGTCGCCGCAGTATTGGCAGCTGAAGGCATCGCGCAGGAACACGTTGAAGCGGGTGAAGGCCGGGCGCCGCGCGCTGGGTATGTAGTCCTTCAGCGCGATCACGCTGGGCAGTCGGATCGCCTGGCTGGGCGAGTGGACCTCGAGGTCGTATTGCGACAGCACGGAGACGCGGTCGAGAAAGACGGCCTTAATCGCGTCCTGCCAACACCAGACCGAGAGTGGAAAATAGGACAGCGGACGAAAATCCGCGTTCAGGACAAGTGCAGGATAGTGCAGGCCGCCGTCCGGCAAAATGCGCTCCTCGTTTGGAGGTGCATCAGCACTGCCGGCCGCCCGAGGACGGGTGCAGGTACTGGTGCGCCGCCGAGAACGACTTGGTTATGACAAAGGGGGCCGGGTGCCGCAAGGCTGGCTCCGAGTCGGGTCATGGTGTTTCATGGGTTCGTCATGGTTCGTATCGACGGCGTGGGAGAGGGCGAGGTGGTAACCCGGTTTGCGCCGAGCCCAACCGGCCACCTGCATCTGGGCCACGCCTACGCCGCCTGGACCGCCTGGCGGCGCGCGCGGGAGGCCGGCGGCCGCTTCCTGCTGCGCATCGAGGACATCGACCCGGAGCGTTGCCGGCCGTACTTCGCCGACGCCATTGAGGCGGATTTGCGCTGGCTCGGCCTGGACTGGGACGGTCCCGCGCTGCGGCAATCCGGTCGCCTGGCGCTGTACGCCGGCGCGCTGCGGGCGCTCGCCGCGCGTGGCCTGGCCTATCCGTGTTTTTGCAGCCGGGCGGACATCGCGCGCGAGGTGGCGCGCTCGACGGCCGCGCCGCACGGACCGGACGATGCGCCCCGCTATCCCGGCACCTGCCGTGGCCTGCCGGCCGCCAGGCGTGCCGCACTGCTGGCCGAGGGCGCGCCGCACGTGATCCGGCTGGACATGGCGGCCGCCCTGCACGACGCGCCGGCGCTGACCGTCACCGACGAGGCCGCGGGCGTGGTGACCGCGCGTCCGGCGATGTTCAGCGACGTGGTGCTGGCGCGCCGGGATGTTGCCGCCAGCTATCACCTCTGTGCCACGTTCGACGACGCCGCGCAGGGTGTCACGCTGGTGACCCGCGCTGAGGATTTGCGCGATGCGGCGCACCTGCACCGGCTTCTGCAACACCTGCCCGGCTGGAAGGCGCCGCGTTACGCACACCACACGCTGCTGAGCGACGGGGAGGGGC
>CAXUIR010000359.1:0-3121 GCA_964251005.1 uncultured Acetobacteraceae bacterium
CCCGGGTTTTCCCGCTCGCTGCGCTTCTACACCGACGTGCTCGGCTTCACCACGATGCGCTACGAGCCGGAGCATCGACGCGCCGAGCTGGAGCGCGACGGCGTCACGGTGGAGCTCATCGAAGGGATGGCCGGCACGCTGGCCCCGCTGGAGTACCCGTTCGGGCGCGGCATGACGCTGGTGCTGTGGACCCAGGATGCGGACGCCGTGCTGAGCGGGGTGGAGGCATACGGCGCGCGCCTGCACCGCCCGATGGAGGAGGTGTGGCGCGACGAGGACGGGTCGCGCATCGGCCCCCGGGCGTTCGAAGTGGTCGATCCGGACGGCTACACGCTGCGTTTTTGCGAGGCGCTGCCGCCCGCTGGACGGTGAGGGCGCCCTGTCACCATATCGTCGTGCCATTCGGCGAGGACACCCGGCACCGGCGTGTTGGTCGCCAGTCGAAGGCATGCCGCGTATAGGGTGCGCACCATGCATTATCTCGTCGCCATCGAACCCGGAACCGAGACGGCCGCCTTCGGCGTGGTCGTGCCCGACCTGCCCGGCTGCTTCTCGGCCGGCGACACGCTCGACGACGCCATGATGGCCGCGCGCGAGGCGGTGGCCGCCTGGGTCGATCCCGCGCTCGATCGGGGCGAGCCGATACCGCCGCCCAGCAGCCTGGACGCGCTGCGCCGGGATGCGCGGTTCGCGGGCTGGATCGTCGGTCTCGTGACCCTCGACCCCGCCTGTTTCAACGACACGACGGAGCGGGTGAACATCACCCTGCCGCGCCGCGTGTTGAACCGGTTGGACGTGCAGGCGAAGGCTGCCGGGGAGACCCGCTCGGGCTACATCGCCCGGCTGACGCTGGCCGAGCCGTTGCGCGCGGCCTAGCCCGGCCGCGATCTTGGCCAGATCGTCGAACGCGTATGTCTGCTCGGCCTGCGGGGCCGTGCACCCGAAATGGTCCGGACGGTGCGAAGCCTGTGGCGAGTGGAACACCATCTCCGAGGAGGTGGTGGCCGCCCGTCCGGGAGCATCGCGCAAGCCGGGCAGAAGCGTCGCCTTCGTGGGGCTTGCCGGCCAGGCCGCGCCGCCGCCCCGACTGCTGACCGGCATCGGCGAACTCGACCGCGTGCTGGGCGGCGGGCTGGTCGCCGCCTCCGCCATCCTGGTGGGCGGCGACCCGGGCATTGGCAAGTCCACCCTGATGCTGCAGGCGGCCGCCGCCCTCAGCCGCGCGGGCCGGCGCGTACTCTACATCTCCGGCGAGGAAGCCATCGAGCAGATCCGCATGCGCGCCCACCGTTTGGGGCTGGAGGGCGCGCCGCTGGAGCTGGCCGCCACCATCAGCGTGCGCGACATCGCCGGCTCGCTGGAGGCCGAGCGCGATGTGGCGCTGGTGGTGATCGACTCGATCCAGACGATGTGGCTGGACAGCGTGGACAGTGCGCCCGGCACCGTCACCCAGGTGCGCGCCGCCGGCTTCGAGCTGATCCGCCTGGCCAAGCAGCGCGGCTTCAGCCTGATCCTGGTGGGCCACGTCACCAAGGAGGGCGCGCTCGCCGGCCCGCGCGTGCTGGAGCACATGGTGGACGCGGTGCTGCACTTCGAAGGCGACCGCGGCCACCAGTTCCGCATTTTGCGCGGGACCAAGAACCGCTTCGGCGCCACCGACGAGATCGGCGTCTTCGAGATGACGGACCGCGGGCTGGCCGAAGTGGCCAACCCGTCTGCGCTGTTCCTGGCGGAGCGCCGCGGTAACATTGCCGGCAGCGCAGTGTTCGCCGGGCTGGAGGGCACACGGCCGGTGCTGCTGGAAATTCAGGCCCTGCTCGCGCCCAACGCCGGCGGCACGCCGCGCCGGGCCGTGGTGGGCTGGGACACCAACCGGCTGTCGATGCTGCTGGCGGTGCTGGAGACGCGCTGCGGGCTGCGTCTGTCCGGCTCGGACGTGTTCCTCAACGTGGCCGGCGGGCTGCGCATCACCGAGCCGGCGGCCGACTTGGCGGTGGCGGCCGCGCTGGCCTCGGCGGCCACCAACCAGCCGACGGACGCCGGCACGGTGTATTTCGGCGAGGTGGGGCTGTCGGGCGAGGTGCGGCAGGTCAGCCAGGCGGACGCGCGACTGAAGGAGGCGCAAAAGCTGGGGTTCGAGCGCGCGGTGCTGCCGCGACGGGTGGCGCGCGGGGGGGGGGGGGGGGGCGGGGGGGGGGGGGGGGGGGGGGCGGGGCGGCCGCCGGCGAAGGGATGCGGCTGGACGAGATCGGCCACTTGGGCGACCTGGTCGAGCAGTTCTCCAACGGGTCGACTGAGTGATACCAGCCCGCGTTGAGGCTGACATCCGCAAGGCAAAACAAGGCCTTTTTTTGCAAGAAAGAAAAAGAAAACCTTTGTTCCAACGTAGGTGGCGCCTGCGGAACGAAAGCAAGCAGTTCTTTTTTGAAAAAAAGAACCAAAAAACTTTTGCTCTCGTTGGTGGGCCGGGTTGAAGCACCTCGTTCTTATGGGATTGCGCGCAAGCAAGAGTCGTCACCAAGCGCACGAAGGGCGCCAAGAGCACCAAGAAGAATGGTTTCGGGGTTGCCGACCACACGGTTGTCTAAAACTCAGGAAGCCTCTTGGTGTCCTTCATGTTGATTCTTTCTGGCGCATGCCGAGAAAACGGGGTCTTGCAAGAAAGACGCAAACGATCCTCAGTTCACCACCACCAAACCATACGCCGAATCAACGGGCCTGGAGATCGACTGTTCCGAAGCAAGCAAGCCTTCTCTTTTGGGAGAAGAAACAGAAAACTCCTATCTCCGCTATCGCGTTTTATCCGGAGAGCGCGCGACAGCGGAGTCAAAAGTTTTTTGGTCCTTTTTTTCAAAAAAGGACTGCTTGCTTTCTGTAAGTCAGCATCAAGGCCGGCCGATACTACGCCGAGAGCAAGGCAGTCGCCACGGTAAAGCCTGGTTCTGCCAGCATGTGTGGGCTTGCATCAGCGTCCTGCACCGTGATGCAGGCTTGGGAATGAGACCAACTGCTTCGATGTGTCTGCCTCATAGCCTGCTGCTATAAGACCCGGGTCCTGAAACAAAGAAGAAAGCAAGGCCTGCTTTTTTGAAAAAAAGCAGCAAAAAACTTTTGCTGCGGC
>CAXUIR010000360.1:0-3108 GCA_964251005.1 uncultured Acetobacteraceae bacterium
ACAGCGGAGTCAAAAGTTTTTTGGTCCTTTTTTTCAAAAAAGGACTGCTTGCTTCTGTGCGTCAGCATCAATGCCGACTGGAGTTAAAGAATCATCCGACGGCGAGGACACCCGCCTGATGCAGCTGCTCGTCGAACAATGAGTAAGAGGATTTCCCAGCCTGCTTATCCGATCTAAACAGATCAAAAAGCTGTACAAGTTCATCCTGACGCTAGCTAAAGCGACTGCCTGAATATGCCTGCCGCAAGGCATGGCGCTCGGTAAGCCTGACGCGATCTCCATCTTACTGCGAAACCGCCGGTCCCTTGACGACCTCCGCAAGGTCATCCGGCCGCAGGTACGTCCGAAACGCCGCCTGCACCTGTTCGGCTGTCGCATCGTAGTATCGTTGCGCCGCCAGTTGCGGCGTGTCCAGCGGCAGCCCCAGATCCACCAACCGCAGATACAGCCCCGCCACCGCGTCCACGCTGGCGCGCTGCATCGGCAGCCGCCGCAGCATCTGCGCCTTCGCCCGTGTTAGCTCCACGTCGCTCACTTTGTTGGTCTGCAGATCCTTGATGTCCTGCACCAGCAACGCTCGCGCGCGGCTCACCTTGTCCGGATCGGCGCCGAAACTCACGCTATAGTCGCAGCGCGTGCGGCTCCAATCCAGCTCGCTCTCCACGTTGTACACGTAGCCGGTGCGCACCCGCAGGTCGCGATACAGGCGCGAGGAGAAACCGCTGCCCAGGATCGTGTTGCCCACCATCAGGTTGTAGCGGTCCGGGTTGGTCACCGGCAACTGCACGCTTTCCGCCATCGCCACCGTGTCCTGCAGGCTCGACGAGTCCGGCACGTGCGCGGCCGTGGCACGGTTGGCGCCGATCGGCGGCAGGTCCACCTTGGGCGCCGCGCCCTCGGCCTTCCAGCCGCCGAACGTCGCGTCCACCACGCGGCGCGCCTCCTCCGGCGTGGTGTCGCCGACCACGACGATGGTGGCGAGGTCCGGCCGGTACGCGGCCGCGAAGTAGGCGTGCACGTCCTCGAGCTTCAGCGCCGTCACCGTGTCAGGCGTGGCCTGGCGCAGAGAGGCGTCGCCGGCCGGCACCACGGCGGCGACGATCGCGCGCTTGAACAGGTACTCCGGCGAGGCGAGCAGCCCGGCCAGCCCCTGCGCGGTCTGCCGGCGGACGATCTGGAAGTCCTCCTGCGGGAAGGCGGGGGCGAGCTCGCCCTCCGCCAGCAGCTTCATGCCCGGCTCGAATTGCGGGGTCAGCACCTTCAGCGTGAAGCGCGGACCATTGCTCTCCTGGGCGGCGATGTCGTCCAGCGCCTTCTGGAAGCCCAGGCGGTCGTGATGCGCGGTGCCGTAGTCGAACAGCTTGGCGGTGACATCGCCCACGCCGTCCTTGCCGGAAGCCTCCTCCGTCTCGGTCCGCTGCCGGATCTGGCCGAAGACGGAGATGGTGCGGCCCACATGCTCGGGCTGGACGATGAGGCGCAGCCCGTTCGGCAGCACGCTGGCGGCCGGCGCGGGCCCGAGGTCGGGCACATGCAGCGTGGCGAGCGCCTCGGACGCCCATTGCGGCAGGGCGACCGGCTTGCTCGGCGCGCCGCCGAAGGATTCTGCACCGCCGAACCCCTTGCCCATCACCGGCTTGCCGGAGTCCTGCGGGGTCAGGATGGCGGTCACCGCGTGGCTCGGGTCCAGCAGGTCGTGCGCCAGGCGGTTGACGTCGTCCGGGGTGACGGCCTGGTAGGCGGCGGCCACGTCGTCGGGCGAGCTCGCGTCACGAAAGGCCAGCGCGTTGGACCAGCTCTCCGCCAGGCCGGAGATGCTGTCGTTCTTGAAGGCGAGCTGGGCCACCTCCTGCCGCTTGGCGGCGGCTACCAGGTCCGGGGCCACGCCGTGGGCGGCGATGTCGGCCAGGATGGACTTCATCTCGGCGAGCACGGGCGCCGGGTCGCCGCCCTTGGGAAAGGCGGCGGCGGCCAGGCCGAAGCCGACGTCGGCCTTGGGCTGGAAGGCGAACTCGGAGAGCAGCGCGTGGCCGCTGGTTGTCATGGTGTAGAGCGCACCGCGTTCGCTGCCGAGCACGTCGCCGAGGATGTCGGCGGTGGCGAACTGCTTCGACCGCTCGCCGGGCATGCGGTAGGCGAGCGTCACCAGCCCGATCGGCAGGTCGGTGGGGAAGGTAAGCGTCTTCGGCAGCACGGGGTTCACGGTGATCGGCGGGTGCGGCGGGATGTCGCGCTTGGGGATGCCGCCGAACGCCGCCTTGGCCTGGTCGAGCGCACGCTGCGGGTCCACGTCGCCGGCGATGACCAGGATGGCGTTGTTGGGCGCGTACCAGCGGTCGTAGAAGGAGCGGAGCAGCTTGGCGTCGGTCTTGTCGAAGGACGGGCGGGTGCCCAGCGCGTCGTGCTCGTACGGCGTGCCGGCGAACATGATGGTCTGCAGCTGCTCGAGGTAGGTGTAGATGGGGCTCGAAAGGTCGCGGCTGACCTCCTGCTCGATGGCGCCGCGCTCGTGCTCCCAATCCGCCTGGTTCAGGTCCAGGCCGCGCATGCGCAGGGCTTCCACGTGCAGGGCGACGGGCAGGTTGGCGGCCGGCACGGTGTAGAAATACTGGGTGACGGTCTCGGTGGTGTCGGCGTTGTAGTCGCCGCCGAGCAGGCCGCCGAGCTCGGAGAGCTGGTCGCGGTCCAGCCCCTGCGCGCCGCGGAACATCATGTGCTCCAGCGCGTGAGCGGTGCCGGGGAAGCCCTGCGGCGCGTCGTTGGAGCCGGCGAGGTAGTTGAGCTCGGTGGTCACCACGGGGGCGAGGTGGTCCGGTACCACGACGACGCGCAGGCCGTTGTCCAGCGTGGCGCGCACCACGCCGCCAGGCACGCTGCCGGTAGGGCCGGGTGGGGCTGCCAAGGCGGTGCCGCAGGCAAGTGCTGCCAGGAACGGAAGGGCCCACGACGCTGTTCTCACCTTGCATTCCCTTGTTGTTCGGCCGCGCAGCCTGGGCGCGGCGTTAGCCAGCTATCGGGTGTCTGCTTGCGAAGGCAAGGCAAGCGTTTCTTTTTTGAAAAAACAACCAAAAAACTTTGTCTCGTAGGTGCCGCGGGTTGAGACATGTC